>JAKBAG010000125.1 GCA_021809235.1 Acidobacteriota bacterium | reverse complement strand
CGCTCAATGTGGCGCAGGAACTGGATGCCAAGGCCGGAACCGAGATGCGCTCCTTCGATGAGGCCGGGCATGTCGGCCACGACAAAGCTGGTCTGGTGGGGCATTTCGCCGATGGTCACAACGCCGAGGTTGGGCTCAAGCGTGGTGAAGGGGTAGTTGGCAATCTTGGGCCGGGCAGCGGAGACGCGAGAGATGAGCGTGGATTTGCCGGCGTTGGGGTAACCGACCAGCCCAACGTCTGCCAGCAGTTTGAGCTCGAGCCGATAATGGCGCTCTTCGCCAGGACGCCCCGGCTCGGACTCCCGGGGTGCCTGATGGGTCGGTGTGGCGAAGTGCTGGTTGCCACGGCCGCCACGGCCGCCACGGGCAACAACGAAGCGCTCACCTGGATGGGCAAAATCATGCACAAGCTGCCCGGTTTCCTCGTCCAGCAGCGCGGTACCGACCGGAACCTGCAGCACAATGGATGCGCCATCACGACCGGTGCAGTTGGAACCCTCGCCGTGGCGGCCGCGTTCGGCCTTGTGTTCAGGGTTGTAGCGGAAATGGATCAGGGTGTTGTGCTGCTGGGTGGCTTCCATGACGACGTCACCGCCTCGCCCGCCATCGCCGCCGCTGGGTCCACCCCTGGGCACGAACTTCTCCCGGCGAAAGGCAACGCACCCGTTACCACCATCGCCTGCCTTGACATAAATTCGTGCTTCATCAATAAACATCCGCGAAAACCCTCAAAGACTTTCTTTCCAGTTTAACGAAAGTCAGCCTATACTCACGGATAATGTCTCATTTCAGGCCATGGCTTTGCTGCCGGATGCCTGTTTGTCGTTGATTTTCCCTGGATTCTGCCACGTTGCGACCGTTGAAGCGGAGCAGGGGCAGTGACCGTTGCAGGCGATACAGAGTTGCAATCCATGAGCCGGTGGCCGCGCCAGGCAGCGCGAGCGGGTAATCGCGGCCTGCATGTATGTCTGCTGCCATGCATGTCTCTGCTGCTATGTCTTGCCCTGGGTAGCCCGGGCGTGGCGGCCCAGAGTGGCTCGGGAACCGGGGCGCTGGACGGAACGGTAACAGATCAGTACAGCCATCCCCTTGCCAACGCCACGGTTGTGCTGCATTCGACGGCAGCGAACGTGACGGCGACGGCAACCACAAACCGCAAGGGCGTCTATCATCTGACGGACCTGCTGCCGGGTGAGTACAACATGCAGGTGGCCGTCGATCTGCTGGGGCGGGCAGAACTGGACGGGATTGAGATTGTGGCCGGGCACACAACGCGAATGCAGGCGGCGCTGAATGTTCAGGTTGCGGGCAACTCTCCATTGGCGGCAACGGACAGCGACGACGGGACGGACCCGGTGGAACCTGCTGTGACCACGACACTGCAGGGGCAGCAATTGACGGCAATGCCGGCCCGGGAGCATGACTGGGTAGCGATTGCCGCAACGACACCTGCCGCCAATGTGACCAACGTGCAGCCGGTGGACAACTCGCTGGACGGCACTCTGGAACAGGACTCGGCCAACCAGACGGTTACATTGGGTGGCAGTCCCCGGGTCGCCGCGACGAGTGTCGATGGCATAAGGACGCCGGTTGGATTCTCCCGCGGCGGGCACAATCAGGGCCGGACAGAGCAGACGCTGGGTGAGTCTGCCGTGATGATGCTGAGCGCGCGGACGGGACTGGCTGGAGCTGACCAGGGCGGTGGTGATGGCGGCACCGTGGATCTGGGCACGCAGCATGGGCGCAATGGATTGCATGGGCAACTCTTTTTCAACACCCGTAACAGCAACTGGGGCGCGCTAAACCCGTATACGCAGAAGCTGGCCCTGACGGCACCGGCAACGCCGACGACGGTGGTGCAATATACACCGGAAAACTACAGCCCGCCGTGGAGCCGCGAAGCCGTGGGCGCGGGTGTGGGGCGGCAGATTCTGCGCCGCAGACTGTGGGGATTCGCATCGTTTGACGGGCTATGGCGCAATGATCCGGCGATGGCCACGGTGCGGGAGCCGCAGAACTTCTTTCTACAGCCAAGCAACCAGGAGCTTGCGGTGCTGGGTGCGCGGCTGGGCGTGGGGGGCAATGCCCTCTTTGAGCAGGAGGTGGCAACCTACTCAACCTGGCTCAGCCAACTGACCGGATTGCTGGGGCAGGTGCCTCGGACAGCACGCCAGCTACAGGGATTTCTGCGGCTGGACTGGAAGCCGACCGAGCGGCAGCATGTGGACGTGGAGACAAATCTTGCCGACTTCAACTCGCCTTCCGGTGCGCTGGGCAGCACGATCGAGACCTATGGGTCCCACAGCTTTGGTGATATGAGCCGTCGCAGCGGATGGGTGATCGGGCAGCACGAGAACTTTTTTACGGCGAATCTGCTGAATGTGCTGGGTGTACAGTGGAATCGGCGGATTCTGAGTACCAGCCCGACACCACCGTCCATGCTGGAGTCCACGCTGGTGGCAACCTCCTCCGGACGACTGCCGGAGATGATGGCAGACTCGCGATATGGCTTCATTCTGGGCTCTCCAGCCAGACTGGTGGGTACGCGCTATCCGGACGAGCAGACGCTGCTGGCGGTGGATACGCTGAGCTGGGTGCATGGACAGCACCTGATCAAAGCTGGAGTGAGCTTTGATCATATTCGCGACCTGACGAATGGAATCTACAACCAGAACGGGATCTACGATTACGCTTCTCTGATCAACTTCATTTCCGACATGGCCAGCTACCAGAAGTATGGACTGGCGGGCGTGGACAATCCCTTCCAGAACCAGCACAACTGCGACCCCTCGGGAAAGACGCTGGGCTTTTTGCCCTGCTACACCTGGTTCAAGCAGCAGATGGGACCCTCCACCTGGTCGCTGAGCACGAATGATCTGGCAGCATTTTTCACCGAGCAATGGCAGCCGACCCGCGCGCTGACTCTTTCCCTGGGCGGACGCATGGAGGCCGAGCAACTGCCGCCGCCGATTGCCAGTGTGGGCAATGCGGCACTGCCCCAGACGGCTCATCTGCCACCGACCGAGTACGACTGGGAGCCGCGTTTTGGACTGGCCTGGGCTCCAACGCGTTCCACCATTCTGCGCGTGGGCGCGGGGCTCTACTATGGGCGGATCGACAACTCGGCCGCGCTGGGAGCCCTGACGCAGACCGGCTCAGCCAATGGCGACTTGCAGTACTTCTTCAAGCCGACAGACTTTGGCGCACCGCCCTTTCCGTATGCATTTTCTGTGCCGCCGCAGACCAGCGTGAAGCCGGGAGCGGTGTATTTTGCACCGGGGTTCCGCTTGCAGGAGGTGGACCAGGGCGTGGTAAGCGTGGGCCAGACGCTGCCGGGGAACTGGCAGGTGGAAGTCAGCGCGCTGGCCAGTCTGGGACGCCGTCTCCCGGTTTCCATTGATACCAACATCGATCCAACGCAGGGGCCGAAGTCGATTACCTACGGCGTGGTGGATGCGCTGGGAGCAGGACCTCTGAAGACATCGCAGATCACGGTTCCGTTTTTCTCGGCACGGTTGAATCCGGACTATCAGCAGATTGATGCCGTGGAGAGCCGCTCGAACTCGAAGTATGACGGGGCGATGATCCGGGTGTTGCGTTTTGGGCGCAACGGGCTGAGTCTGCGCGCGCACTACCTGTATGCGCACGCGACGGATTGGAATCCGAATGAAAGCGGCTATGTGCAGATAAACAGCGTGCTGGATCCGACGAACTTCGGACTGGAGTACGGAACATCGAGCCTGGATATCCGACACTCTGCGATGGCGATGGTCCTTTGGGAGTCTCGCTGGAATGGCGCGGAGTGGGCGCGGCGCGCGTTTGCCAACTGGAGCCTGTCGGGCGTGGGGCAGTTCCGCTCCGGCCTGCCGTATACGATGCGCATTGGTGGCTACCTGCCTGGCTTCTACACGCAGAACCGTGTTCTGGTCGAAGGCGTAGGACCCGGCATCAACGGCGCGGGTGGAGACAATCGCCTGTACAGCGTGGGACGCAATACCTATCGCTATCCGGAGACCTATACGGCGGATTTTCGCCTGGGGAAAAGGCTGATCTTTGGCGGAGATCGCGAGCTGGAGTTTCTGGCGGAAAGCTTTAATCTTTTCAACCACGAAAACGTGACCTGGATTGAGACGACCGGCTACTACGTGAGCCGAGGAAGTGTGAGCGGAGGATTGCCGACGCTGAACTTTCTGACTGGATTGAAGGCGAACTCCACTGAGTTCGGCAAGCCGCTTGTGGTCAATGGGAGCAACTACTATCGTCCACGCGAGGTGCAGGTGGGAGTGCGTGCACGGTTCTGATGCCGATAGCCGTGTTAACTGGTGTGGTCGAGCAGGATCTTCCAGCCGGTGGGCTCGCGATGCCAGAGAAGGCTGAAGATGCCGTCATTGCGGGCCGCAGTGCCGTGTTGGGAGCGGTCGAGGTGAAAGTGCCCGGTGACGATGGCATACTCGACGTCGCCACTGCTGCAGGGCAGCAGGCGCACGGAGAGATCGGTAAAGTGCAGCGTACCCATCTGGGCGCGCGTGGCATAGGCTGCATGGTAGCGCGCCAGGATGGGTGCATAGCCATGCGCGATGGTGCTGCCCAGAAAGGTGGTCTGCGGCGAGTTGGCGTAGCCCTGCATGAATCCGTCAATGTCGCCACGATTCCAGGCTGCAACCTGTGTGTTGAGTACGGAGCGGATGGCGGCCTCGGCCGAGCGTGGCGATGGTTCTGGCTGCGCGTGCTGCGGCGGCGGGGTCAAAGGCTGCCCGGCAGACAGGCGGGCACTGGCAATGAGTGCGACGGACAGCGCCAAAGGCAGGAGCAGGATGACTGCAGGCAGGCGACGCAGTGGCTTCAGGATGCGCATATGTTCTCCACGAGGTAAAGGATTCCGGCTTAGAATGCAACTATGCCAGCCGCAGCTGATCGTTCGCAATCTCCATCCGCACTGCGCGTGGTGCACACGGTCTGCTCCCATGACTGTCCGGACTCCTGTGCTGTGCAGGTAACGGTGGATGCGGCCGGACGTGCCGTGCGTGTGGCCGGGGATCCGGCGCATCCGATTACGCAGGGATTTCTCTGCGGCAAGGTGGCAAAATATCTGGACCGGGTCTATGCGCCGGACCGCATCCAGACGCCTCTGCGAAGGCGAGCGGGAGTGCCGAAAGGAAGCTCCGGCGCGTCTGCCTTTGAGCCGGTCACTTGGGACGAGGCGCTGGATGCGATTGCCGCGCGACTGGGCAGCATCGCGGCAGAGTTTGGGCCGGAGTCGATTCTCCCCTATAGCTACGCCGGCACGATGGGGCTGTTGGGATATGGCTCGATGGACCGGCGGTTTTTTCACCGGCTTGGCGCCTCCCAGCTGGAGCGGACGATCTGTGCCGAGGCTGGCGGACAGGCCTGGAATCTGGTGTACGGAAGGAAGATGGGCACCGGCAATGAGGAGTTTGCCGAGTCCCGTTTGATTCTGGCCTGGGGCGCAAATATCCATGGCAATAACATCCACCTGTGGCCGTTTGTGGAGCAGGCCCGACGGCGCGGTGCGCGGCTGATCGTGATTGATCCGTATCGCACTCGTACGGCGGCGCTGGCGGACTGGCATATTGCGATTCATCCGGGCAGTGATGCGGCACTGGCCCTGGGCATGATGCATGTGATCGTGCGTGACGGGCTGGAGGATCAGAGTTTTATTGCAGAGCGGACGCACGGCTTTTCCGAACTCCGTGAGCGGGTTGCTGCGTATACGCCGGAGCGCGTGGCGGCGTGGACAGGCCTCGATGCGGCCAGTATTGAACGGCTGGCACGGGAGTATGCGACGACGTATCCGGCGGCAATCCGGCTGAACTACGGCGTGCAGCGGTCGGAAAACGGTGGCACGGCGGTGCGCGCCATTGCCATGCTGCCGGCACTGATTGGTGCCTGGCGCGAGCGCGGAGGCGGCGCTCAGCTTTCGCTTTCCGGCAGCTTTCAGTGGGATCGGGCGGCGGTGGAGCGGCCGGATCTGATGCTGGCCTCGCCGCTGCGGCGACCGGCACGGATGGTAAATATGTCCCGGCTGGGCCATGCGCTGACGGAGCTGGGCACACGGTCCTGCGAGGGGCCACGTGTGCATGCCTTGTTTGTGTACAACTCGAATCCCGCTGTGGTGGCACCGAACCAGAGTGTGGTGCGTCGCGGACTGATGCGTCCGGATTTGTTCACGGTAGTGCATGAGCAGTTTTTGACAGACACAACCGGCTATGCCGATTTTGTGTTGCCGGCGACGACGTTTCTGGAGCATGAGGATCTGCAGGGAGCCTACGGACATACCTGGGTGCAGCATTCGGCGCAGGCTATTGCTCCGGTTGGGGAAGCGCGCTCCAATGTCTGGCTTTTCCGGGAGCTGGCAGCTCGAATGGGCTTCCAGGAACCGTGTTTCCAGGACGATGTGGAGGCGATGATGCAGCAGGCGCTGCACCCGGATCAGACCGGATACTCACAGAATCCGGGCATGGAGGCAATCTCGCTGGAGGGTCTGCGCAAAGCGGGACATCTGCCGCTGCAATGCGCCACGGGGGGAACGCTGTTCTGCGAAGGGAAGCTGGAGACTCCAAGCGGGCGCATCGAATTCTGGTCCGAGACGCTGGAGAAGGCCGGTGCCGATCCGCTGCCCGGCTATATACCGCCTACGGAATCCAGGCACGGCACTGCTGCGGAACGGTTTCCGCTGGAGCTGCTGGCGCGCAAGGCGGATCACTACATGAACAGCACCTTTGCCAATCTGCCGGGGCATCGACGGATGGAGGCACAGACCGGCCAGAGGCTCGAGCTGCACCCTGTGGATGCCTCAGCACGAAGGATAAGCGACGGCGACCGGGTGCGGGTCTGGAATGATCGTGGCTCGATTGAGTTGAGCGCCATGCTGTCCGAGCGTGTTCCAGTTGGCGTAGTGGCGGCGCGACTGGACTGGAACAGGGCAAATGCGCAGGGCGTGGGCATCAACGTGCTGACCAGCGAACGGCTGACGGACATTGGCTCGGCACCCACGTTCTATTCAGTACTGGTTGAGGTGGAAGTCGCCTGCCCGGAAGAGGCTGGTGGCTGACGGCGATGTACCTGCTTCGCCATCGGAGGCATGGCGGAAGGCGAATGCCACAAAATGGATTTTCTGGCTGGCTTTACGCTGGCCAAGGCTTGTCAGCGAGGTGGAGCGTCGGCTAGACTTGCGGGCTGGAAACCTTTTCCCATCCTGGAGTTTCAATGAACTGCTGCCTTCGCAATGCCCTTGCCCTGCTGCCGCTGGCTGCGGCCTCACTGCTGGTTGCGCAATCGCCGGCCGAGCTGACGATTCATGCCGACCAGCGGCTGCATGCCGTCAGTCCCATGCTCTATGGACTGATGACCGAGGAGATCAACTATTCCTACGACGGCGGACTGTATGCCGAGATGGTGCGCAACCGGACGCTGCGGGACGAGGGATGGGAGCAGCAGGACTGGACGCTGCTGCAGAATGACAAGGCCGGCGCTTCAATGGAGATGGATTCGAGTTCAGGCCCGTCGGCTGCGCTGACCAACAGCCTGAAGCTGGTGGTGAAGGTCGCCTCTGCTGCTGAACCGGTGGGCGTACGGAACAACGGATTCTGGGGCTACGCGCTGCGTCCGGACACAGCATACAGCGCTTCGCTCTATGCCCGTGCTGAAGCCGATGGCCTGGGGCCGCTCAAGGTGAGCCTGGTCAACAACCAGTCAGGACAGACAGTGGCCAGCGCCAGTATTCCTGCCATTGGCACGGCATGGAAGCAGTACTCGGTGGTGCTGCATACGGGCACAATCACAGCTTCGGCCAACTACCATCTGGAACTGACCGTGACCCGCCCCGGAACGCTTTGGATGACGCTGGTTTCGGTCTTTCCTCCGACTTACCACGGTCGTGCCAACGGAAACCGGATCGACCTGATGGAGAAGATGGCGGCGATGCATCCGCAGTTTCTGCGCTTTCCCGGAGGCAATTATCTGGAAGGCAATCATCTTGCCGACTGGTATGACTGGAAGAAAACGATCGGCCCGTTGGTGGATCGTCCAACGCATCCGAGTCCGTGGAACTATCACTCCTCGGATGGTCTGGGTCTGCTCGAGTTCTTTGAGTGGTGCGAAGACCTGCACATGAAGCCGGTTCTGGCCGTTTATGCCGGTTACTCGCTGGCACACGAGCATATTGCTCCGGGCAAGGATCTGGCTCCGTATGTGCAGGATGCCCTGGACGAGATCGAATATGCGACCGGAGGTCCGGAGACGAAGTGGGGCGCAGAGCGCGTGCGGGACGGACATCCTGCACCCTTTGCGATTCCGTACGTTGAGATCGGAAACGAAGACTGGTTTGACAAGTCCGGCAGCTACGAGGGGCGCTTTGCTCAGTTCTACGATGCCCTGAAGGCGAAGTATCCGGCGATTCAGCTGATTGCCACGGCCCCGGTAAAGAGCCGCAGGCCGGATGTGCTGGATGAGCACTTCTACAAGAGCGCGGAGGAGTTCTTTGCCGATACACATCACTACGACACGACCGACCGCAAGGGGCCAAAGATCTTTGTGGGCGAATATGCCACGATGGAAGGCTCGCCGACGGCGGACTTTGGCGCTGCGCTGGGGGATGCTGCATGGCTAACCGGGCTGGAGCGCAACAGCGATGT
>JAKBAG010000124.1 GCA_021809235.1 Acidobacteriota bacterium | reverse complement strand
GCAGACCAAAGAGAATGCCGGTTTCGGCGCTCAAACGCTGCAAAAAACGGTCCTGTGCCCTCATCAGGCGTGGCTCGCGATACCCCTGCCACTCCAGATGGAGTCGGCCATCCAGCAGCAGTTTGCCGGGCATGGGATGCACCATCGCAGGCAGAGGAATTCCCTGTTCGGCATGCGCAAGCACGCCAGCATCCTGAGCATGAATGGGCACGACAGCAAACAGAAGCATCAGGAATACAGTGAGAGCAGTACGGCGGATACGAATCGACATCGGCTACTCCGGAAGCAGGCATACTTCTGCTCAACATCTGTCGCAAAGGCTTAGCCTGACTTAGCCTGTATCTTACCGTGACCGGCTGCCCGGGCTTGTCTGGAGCAGACCACTGGAGCGTGAACCTGGGCATCCAAGGCGAAAACTACGATCCAAGGAAGTTTTTGAGTGCGACCATCGCTGCTTCAATCTGCTCGACCGGCAATGCGTAGCCGAAGCGGAGATGGCCCTCACCCTGGGCGCCAAAGACCGAGCCGGGAATGGTGGCAATGTGCGCCTTTTCCAGCAGGATTTCCGCTGCGGTGCGACTGTTGCGATGCACCTTCTCCACATTTGGGAAAGCATAGAAGGCGCCGGCCGGCGTCTCGCATTCCAGCCCTGCTGCGCGCAGTCCTTGTACCAGCAGATCCCGCCGACGGCGATATTCTTCGAGTCGCATGCGAATCTCGGACTCTGGCGTCTTCAGTGCCTCCAGCATTGCAAACTGCACCGGTGTTGGCACTCCGTTGGTGGCGTACAGCACAATCTTGCGCAGAGCGGTCATGAACGGCTCCTGCGCCACGGCGTATCCGCCGCGCCATCCGGTCATGGCATAGGTTTTGGAAAAGGTGTAGCAGGTAATGGTCCGCTCCGCCATACCCGGCAGCGAGGCGATCGAAACGTGCTCGCCTTCGTAAACCAAATCTTCATACGCCTCGTCGGCAATCACCACCAGGTTGCGGGCGCGGGCAAAAGCAGCCACTTCTTCTGCTTCCGCACGGGTGAAGACAACTCCGGATGGATTCTGGGGCGTGTTGTAGTAAATGGCTCTTGTCTGCGGAGTGGAAAACTGCTCCAGGGTGGCGGCGATTCCATTCCGTCGTGCCGTACTGGTTGGCACCAGTAAGGGACGCGCCTGCGCCCCACGCACAAGATCGCCAATCGGTGTCCAGTACGGGGAAAACACCAGCGCATCATCTCCAGGATCAAGTACAGACTGAAAGGCGGCGTACAACGCATGCGATCCACCCACGGTGGCAATCACATGCTCCACGTCTGCCGGAATCCGATTCTTGCGGTTGACCTTTTCCGCCAATGCCTGCCGCAGGGGAGCAATTCCGGAAGATGGTGCGTAGTGCGTCTGATTCTGGACCAGTGCCGTAATGGCAGCGTATTTGATGGCATCCGGAGTCTCAAAGTAAGGCTCGCCCCCATGCAACGCATGCACTTGGGTGCCTGCGGCTCGCAGGGCCATCACCTTGTTGCGAATTTGCACGATGTCGGAGAATCCGACCTCATCCATACGCCTTGCAATGCGCAGCTCCGAGCCACTCGCCATTAGGATGCTCCTTCACAGGCAGTTCTGCATTCGCCCATAATCCAAGCATAGCGGATGCCGGAATCGGATTCCTCGTGGCCAATCTGACTTTTATCACTGTCTGAAACTCTTCTCTCTGCCAGGCCGCTGCCGGAGTTTGCACACTCCTGCGGAGCCGCTATGCTCAAAAGAGAGGTTGTTGTCATGCATGCCCTGCCATTTGGAGTTTCCCAACAGACTTTTACAGCCGTCGTCACGGTCTGCGGACTCATTGGAGTGCTCTTCTGGCGCGTACGGGAAGGCCGATCTGCGGTCACCGTGCGCAAAATCATGATTCCTCCACTGGGCATGTCGACGGGATTCTGCATGTTTTTTGCGCCGCAGTTTCGCGTGCCATGGCTGTGGGCGCTGGTTGCGTTTCTGGCCGGAGCGGTACTGCTGGCATGGCCTTTGCTGGCCACCTCACGACTGGAGCGTGATGGCGACGCGATCATGATGCGCCGGTCGAAAGTCTTCTTCCTGGTGATCATTGTGCTGGCTGCCGTGCGTTACTTTGCGCGTGGATACTTTGACCACATACTGACGCTGGAGCAGACCGGCGGACTGTTTTTCATTCTGGCCTTCGGCATGATCCTGCGCTGGCGACTGAGCATGTTGCGACAGTATCGCCAGTTGGCACAGGTCAGTCTGGAGCCAGCTTAATCCCCTACACTGGCAGTCGATTGGTTGCCGCGACCTGTCCGTACCATAGGCCGGAGTCCTTGATGGTGCGTTGCTGATCGCGAAAATCGACGTAAGTAAGCCCGTACCGCTGGGTGTAGCCGTCGTTCCACTCGAAGTTGTCGAGCAGGCTCCAGGCGTGGAAAGCTCGCACGCGTGCTCCGTCCTGAATGGCGCGCGCCAGTTCGGCCAACTCTGCGCGAAAAAACGCAATGCGGCGTGCGTCCGGCACGTGCCCTCCATCGCGCGCATAGGGTGCATCCAGATAGCCGCAGCCGCTTTCCGTGATTTCAATGATGGGATGGTTGTACTCGCGTGAGATCTGCATGACCAGGTCATAAATACCGCGCGGAAAGATTTCCAGACCACCGTCGGTGATGGAATATTCTGTCGGCATCACGGCGCGGAATTGGGTGTACTGGTTTCCTGCTGCGCCTGTGTCCTGCGTCTCCGTGGCCAGGCCGACACTGCCGCTTTGCGCTGCCGTGCCGGTGGCGGCAACGAAGCGCCGCGAATAATAGTGAAAACCAATCCAGTCGAGTGGAACCTTCATGATTTTGTCGTCACCGGCTCGATAACCCATGGCCTCGTAGGGAATTTCGCCAACAAAGGCATCGGGATATCGCCCATGCATGGCCGTTTCCAGGAAGTAGAGATTGTTCATTGCATGATAGCGAGCCGTGGCGGCGCGATCGGCAGCGCTGTCTGTCATTGGATAGGCCGGAGACATGCCGTAGGCACTGCCCACGGTGGCATGCGAGGATGCCGCTTTGATGGAGCGGAAGGCCTCACCCTGCGCAAGATTGACGGTATGCGCCGCTTTGAGGAAATCCGAATAACTACTGCGCCCCGGCGGAAAGACCCCGGTGCCGTAACCCAGATTCGTGAAGCTCCAGGGCATGTTGAACGGTGCCCATGTCTGAATCTGATCGCCCAGATGTTTCGCCAGGATACCGGCGTAATCGGCGAAATATCCTGCCAGGTCGCGGTTGGGCCACCCACCCAGATCCTCCAATCCCTGTGGCAAGTCCCAGTGATAAAGGGTGCAAAACGGTCGGATCCCGGCTGCCAGCACGGCTTCCATGACGCGCTTGTAATGGTCGATGCCCTTTTGGTTGACCGAGCCGCGCCCCGATGGCTGTATTCGCGCCCATGAGATGGAAAAGCGATAGCTCTTCTGGTGAAGCTGTTTGAGGATCGCAATGTCCTGGGGGTAGCGATGGTAGTGGTCGCAAGCCGTGTCACCGGTGCCGGCACCGCGAATCCTGCCGGTGGTGTGCGCCCAGCGATCCCATATGGATTCGCCTTTGCCGTCCTCGTTCCACGCGCCCTCAACCTGGTAGGAAGCTGTAGCCATACCCCAGAGAAAACCTTCGGGAAAGACAATCTCGCTTGCCGGAGAATCAATCACTGGGGAAGGATTCGGCTGTACAGCAGGCTGTGCAAGAGCGTCAGTGCCAGCGCAATCCGGCAGCAGGGAGCTACTGGAAGCGACAAGAGCAGAAGCAACAAACTGGCGGCGATTCATCGCAGGATTCCTCCGATGAGCGCCAAGTGTACCCGGAGAACTGAATCAAGTCAAACGATTGTTCGGACAGGCCGAAACGTCCGTTGCCGACCGATGGGCAGGCGGCTAAGCCGTCAGTACAGCTTCGATCTGATCGAGTCCCCAGTCGAGGTCTTCGCGGGAGATGACCAGCGGAGGCGCTATGCGAATGACCGTCTCATGCGTCTCCTTGCAGAGCACGCCGCGCTGCTGCAGCGCTTCACAGATGGGCCGCGCAGGCTGGTTGAGCTCAATGGCGATCCACAGTCCACGTCCACGCACCTGCCGTACGAGCGGACTGCGGACTCCACGCAGACGCTCCAGCGCATGAGCACCCAGCTCTGCAGAGCGCTGGATGAGATCTTCGTCTGTCAGCACGCGCAGTGCGGCACGGGCAACGGCACAAGCCAGCGGATTGCCCCCGAAGGTGCTGCCATGATCCCCGGGGTGGAAGACGCCGAGAATATGACGAGAAGCAAGCACGGCCGAGACAGGATAAAAACCGCCAGAGAGTGCTTTGCCGATGATGACTGCATCGGGCCGGATGCCCTCGTGTTCGAAGGCAAAGAGCTTGCCGGTGCGTCCCAGGCCGGACTGAATCTCATCGGTGATGAGCAGTACATTGTGTCTGCGACATAGGTCAGCGGCGGCAGCCAGATAACCGTTGGGCGGAAGGATGATTCCGGCCTCACCCTGAATCGGCTCAACGAGAAAGGCAGCGGTTTGGGGCGTGATGGCCTGCTCCAGCGCGGCGATATCTCCGAATGGGACTGCGTGAAATCCCGGCGCAAAGGGGCCGAATCCGGAGCGGTATTGCGCATCCGACGAAAAGCCGACTATGGCGATGGTGCGTCCGTGGAAGTTACCGGAGGCAACGAGAATCTCCACGTGATTGGCGGGGATTTTCTTCACGGTTTCCCCCCACTTGCGCGCAGCTTTCAGTGCGGTCTCAACAGCCTCGGCGCCGGAGTTCATGGGCAGCGCCATCTCAAAGCCCGTGAGCGCATGCAGGTCGCGATAGAGCAGCGGAAGCTGATCGTTACGAAAGGCGCGTGAGGTAAGCGTGACTTTTTGCGCCTGCTCCACCATTGCCTGGCGAATCGACGGGTGGCAATGGCCCTGGTTGACGGCCGAGTATGCCGCAAGAAAATCCAGATATCGTCTGCCGGAAACATCCTCTACCCAGGCACCCTCCGCACGGGCAATTACCACATCCAATGGATGGTAGTTGTGTGCGCCGTATTGCTCTTCGAGTGCGATCAGCTCCGTGGCACTTATTTCGGATTCCAGGGCAAGGGTTCTTCCAGACATAACTAGCCTTTCTGGTTGGTTGCTGCGCGTGGTTGCGCTGCACTTATGGTAACGCTGCCCTGGGATGGGTGGATACTGACAGCGAGCCCCAGCCGACTGGCGAATTATGCCAGCGCTTCCGGCGGGATCGATGCCCCCTCCAGCATGCCGCGTAACTGCTCGTTGGAATGCCGTGCAAACCATGCGCGCAGGTTTTCGCCTTCCCGACGGAGCCCCAGATACTGACGTAGCAGCCGCTCCAGCGCATCGACCACCTCTTCCGAGCGGCATCGATAGTTCACCTGCCGTGCAAAGCCTGCATGCTGGCCCAGCGCCCCGCCCAAGGCGAAGTACCAGGCATCCACGAGTGCGCCTTCGTGCTTGATCTTCTTGCCTTCCAGTCCAATGTCTCCTATCCAGGCCTGACCGCAGTTGTTTGGGCATCCGGTCACGTGCAGCTTCAGCTGCTGATCAAACTCGGGCAAGCGCAGGTCCATCTCCTCGGCCAGCCAGCGGGCAAAGCCTTTGGTTTCCGTGATGGCCAGCTTGCAGAACTCGGTTCCCGTGCAGGCGACCGTCCCCCGCCAGAAAGGCTTGGCATCCACGAAGAGTCCGAGCCCCTGCAATGCCGTCAGCACTGCCTCCAGATGCTTCTCCGGCACATGGGGAATGACAAAATTCTGATTCGGCGTTGTCCGCAGTTCGCCACCAGCATACTGCTCCACCAGATCTGCCAGTGCGAGCAGCGTTTGCCCGCTCAGTCGGCCATTGATCACGCTGGCCCCCACGGCATAGAAGCCGGGCTGCCGCTGCGGCTGCACGCCGGAGTGATCCCGCAACACATCTTCCGGCACATCGTCGGCTACACCTGGCTCCAGCCTGTAGCCGAGGATCGCCTCAACCTCCTGCAGAAACCGCTCTGCCGTCCAACCCTCGCCAAGAAACAGATATTTGAGGCGAGCTCGATCGCGGCTTTGCCGCAAACCCTGCTGACGCCGGAAAAGCTCCGCAATGGCACGCACCACCGGGATGACCTCCGCCTCGCGCAGAAACGCGTCCAGCTTGACTGCCAGATGCGGCTCCTTGGACAATCCGCCACCCACACGCACCGAATATCCCACCTCCGATGCCGCTCCGGTACCTCGTCGCACTGCCGTGATGGCTACATCGTTGATCTCCGGATAGCTGCACCAGACAGGGCAGCCGGTCACCGTGATTTTGAACTTGCGCGGCAGGTTGTAGAACTCCGGATTGCCGTTCAGCTCCCGGGCAATTGCCCGTGCCAGTGGCGAGGCATCCACAACTTCATGAGGATGCAACCCGGCCAGAGAGCACCCGGTCACATTGCGCACCACATCTCCGCAGGCTCCTCGTGGTGACAAGCCGACGGACTCGATACCATCGACCACCTTCGGCAACGAGTCGATTGTGAGCCAGTGAAGTTGGATTGCCTGGCGCGTCGTGATGTCGGCCAAATCGCGAGCGTGATCGACCGTGAGACGACCGATGGTGCGAAGCTGCCGCGCCGACAGAATTCCATTGGGCACGGCGATACGCATCATGAAGTAGTCCGTGGTTACGCCTTCGCCGCCCTTGCCTCCCGTCACTCCAGCGCCGTCGCCCTGGGTGTAAATCCCCCACCACTTGAAGTAGAGTCCAGCCCACTCCGGCAGCACGCTGGCGCGTCCCTCGGCTGCAAATCGCCGCACCTCATCCCATGCCTGCCAGGGATTCTTCTCCAGTTTCAGCCGCTCAGCTCGCTGCGCTTTCGTTTCCTTCACGGCGGACTCGTTTGCTTGTGTCACAGTATGCTCCTGCCTGGTTGTTCGAGAGTGAATGCTGGGGAAAAGAAAAACTCCGGGGCCTTGGGCCTGCCGGAGTCACTGTGTCTGGTTGCGAATTGTGCGCCTTTTACGGCTGCAGCTGTTCCCGTAACCATGCTCCGGCATCGTCGAACCGCGGACAACACGGCATCGAACAGGCATTCGGGCACGGACAAGCGCAGCGATTCATGTTTTCAGCCTACGTGCGAATCGATGCGAAGTCAACGCGAGGCAAGCCTACCCATTCCATTTTTTCTGGAATCGGTTGATTCGTTTGAGGGTTGGGAAGACGATTATTGATGATTCCAGCGCTCGAGAAAATCGGTTTTACGCTTGCCAGTGATAGGTGCAATGCGTATAGTCATACCGTTCCTGAAAACAATTTCTCTGCCGTCCTTAACAAAGAGGCTTCCGAATGACCCGGTGCGACTCTATCAAAACAATCGATTGCTTTTACTTTGCGTTTTGCCTTCCGTCCTGCCGTGATCTGGTTTCACGACTTCACTTTCTGGTTGCAGCAGTTGCATCCGGAATCTGCCGCTTCCGCCCGATTTCCGGGCCCGGATGTTGCAGCCTGTTGCTGATCGGCCTGTTTTTCAGTCCGATGGCAATCCTGGCCCAAACAGCCGCCTCTACCGGAAGCGCCGCAAGCTCTGCCATTGCGGTTGCCGGCACCTTGCGTGACTCCGGTGGAGCGCCGATTGCTTCGGCGCGCATCCAGTTGCAGAACACTGAAGGCCAGCACCTCCAGGTATCCACGGCAGCTGATGGCAGCTTTCATTTTCCACGCCTTGCGCCCGGCAGCTACCGGCTGAGCATTGAGCGAGGTGGACGAAGCTATGCCGGAAGTTCCCTGGTCACACTGCCCTGGGTGCTGGCAAGCGGCGGCGTTGGCGATCTTGCCATCACGATTTCAGTACAAGGCGATCTGACCGTATCCGGAAGCCAGCGCGTGGAGGCCACCAGCGGAGAGGATCTCTCCGGCAAGGAAGTCAGCAGTCTTCCACTCAACAAGCGCGACTTCAGCCAGTTGCTCCTGCTTGCCGCAGGCACCATGACAGACAGCAATGGTGCCACCAACTTCACCGAACAATTTGCCATCGATGGGCAGCGCGGCGTGGAGGCCACCTTTGCCATGGATGGAGCCGACATCAGCGATCCAGAGATGGGAGGGGCCACCTTTACCAACTTCAACGTGGACGCAATCGACAGCATTCAGTCCAGCTCTGGGTGGATGCCGGCGCAGATCGGTCGCGGAGCCTCGGGTTTTACCAATATCATCACGCGCTCGGGTAATGCCGGTTTTCATGGCTCGGTCTTCGAATTCGTACGGAACTCCGCCTTTGATGCGCGCAACTACTTCGACTATTCTTCGCCGATCAATCCCGGCCGCCTGCCGCCCTTCCGTCGCAATGAATTCGGCTTTACCAATGGCGGGCCTGTAGTGCTGCCGCATCTCTACAACGGGCGCGGGCGCACCTTTTACTTTGGGCAATACCAGGGGTTTCGTCAGGTGCTTGGCACAACCCAGGTGCTTCCTGTTCCCACGGCACAGCAACGCTCCGGAATGGACACCATCTCCACGGGTAATGGCCAGACAGACACCCTGCAGGTTCCGATTGACCCTGCAATTGCGGCCATTCTGGCGCGCTACCCGCTTCCCAATTTGCCCACCGGAGCCTACGGAGCGGAGACCTTCGCCACCTCGTCAAAGG
>JAKBAG010000123.1 GCA_021809235.1 Acidobacteriota bacterium | reverse complement strand
GCTGGCGAACGGGTTCAACCCACATTCAACCCCACATCCGGCGTCCCGAGCTCAGCCACCGCGCAGCCCACTCCGAGTGTTGTTCCGGCTACCTTGTCGATCTCCTGGACGCAGAATCCCGAGGTTTCCTTTGTTGCAAGGAACGACTCCAGCCAGCGTCTGCAGCTTTGGAAGCTCGACTTCCAGCGCGACGGGCAGCTGCGCAAGGTAACCACTACTCGTGCCAACCAGCTTTCTGCCGCCCCGGCGGCTGGTCAGGTTGTGGACTTGAAGTAGGCAGCACCGCAGCAACAGCAAAAACAGGCCGGAAGCATCCTCGTCGGATCAGCTCCGGCCTCTTTTCTTTCTGCAAGTCAAGTTGTGTATGACTCGTCTCGTAAACCCAAAGTCGCTGGCGCTTATTCGTTGCCTTTGACTGAGGGAGAGATTTCGTGCAGTTCCTTGCCCGGCTTGAAGCGGATCGCGCGACCGGGGGCAATGCTCACCTCGCTGCCCGTCCTCGGATTGCGCCCGATGCCCGTTTTGCGAGGTCTCACGCTGAAAACGCCAAATCCTCGCAATTCAATCCTATCGCCTGCGGCAAGGGCCTGTTTCAGGCCGTCGAATACGCAATCCACAGCCGCTTCGGCTTTGGTGCGAGGCAGTCCGGTCCGCTCAATCACCTGCTGAACGATGTTTTGCTTGATCAACGTTCCTGTCCTTTTGCATCAGATTCTACAACGCCAAGTCTGGCTACATCGCTGGCGTGAGCATATTCATTCAGATCGTCATTGTCAATCGCACCCAGAACTCTTAGGATAAGGTTCAAGCGATTGCAACTGCAGCGCCTGCAGTAGATACGCCTGCTTTCAGGCTTCGGAGATTTATGCCCATTCTCAGTGACCGTTGGATCCGTGAACAAGCTCGCAATCACGGTATGATCGAACCCTTCAGCGAAAAGCAGGTACGCGAAGGCGTCATCTCTTATGGATTGTCCTCTTACGGCTATGATCTGCGTGTCTCCGATGAGTTCAAGATCTTCACCAATGTCAACAGCGCCGTCATTGATCCCAAGAATTTTGATGAGCGATCCTTCGTCTCCGTGCAGTCAGACTCGGTCATCGTCCCGCCAAACAGCTTTGCTTTGGCTCGCTCCGTCGAGTACTTCCGTATTCCCCGCAATGTACTTACCATCTGCGTCGGCAAATCCACCTACGCACGCTGTGGCATCATCGTCAACGTCACGCCCTTTGAACCGGAATGGGAGGGTTATGTGACTTTGGAGATCTCCAACACCACACCTCTGCCGGCGCGTGTCTACGCCAACGAGGGCCTCTGTCAGATCCTCTTTTTTGAAGGCAATGAACCCTGCGAGGTCAGCTATGCCGATCGCAAGGGCAAATATCAAAAGCAGCAGGGAATTGTCCTTCCCCGTTTGTAGTACTTGGCATTATGGCTTTTAAGACTTACGGTCCCCGGCTCCTGCAATCGACAGCTCGCATCACAATTTCATCCCTGAGGTCCAGGACATCAGGCTCGTCCGTCTGAGAATCAGGCCCTCGTAAACGAACCATTCTGGAGATCAGGTGCCGGATACTTCGCTCAAGCCCAAAAGTAAGCTCGGGATTGTTTCCTATGCGCCCATTCGCGCCGAGGGACTGCTGAGTGTCTTTGAGGATCACCCGATCATCCAGTCTGTTAGCGGGGATGTGCATACCTTACTGGAAGATCACGACCTGCATTTTCTGCTCGTCGACGTCTCCGCCCAGGAATCCTGGCTGGACGCACTGTTTTTCGTGCGCCGGATTCGGCCGGATATCCGTCAGATCATCGTCGGTCCTGAGCGAGATGATGAGGCTGTCCTGCGCTCCATTCTGGCCGGCGGCCGGGCCTACATCGGTGCTAATACCGAACCGGAACTGATCAAGTCAGCAGTCGAATCTGTCATCCACGGCTCCATCTGGCTTCCCAGAAAGGTTCTACGCAAGCTGCTGGATCGCCTGCTGTCCGGCACCGTCTCCAATCCTGCCTCGGACCTGAAGCGACTGACCGAACGAGAACGTCAGGTTCTGGAATGCATTCTCGATGCCCGATCCAATCGCGAAATTGCTGCAGACCTGGGAATCGAGGAACGCACCGTGAAAGCGTATGTCACCAGCCTGATGCGAAAGACCGGCGTTCGGAATCGCGTGGAACTGTCCATGCTTGCCAGTAGCCATGGCTCCTCCCAGGTCATGGGCTGAGCATTGCCTCTATCGCATTTCGCCAATAACGAATCAGTAAATATATCGGAAACAATAATCCGGAATTGAGATGCACAACTTGCTTGTATTAAAAGGCTTATAGGTGTCTTATGATTACCAAATGACACTGCCCTTTCGTTACCTTGCACAGCGTTTTCAAACTAGGCAATATAACCTCAGTAACAACGCAGATCTGGGGAAGGACTTCTCTGGCCGCACGAAAGATGTGCATCCTGAGAAGTCCTCTTTTTTGCAATTTTGAACCCATCCCCACGCTATTCCCCTAAGATGTTACTCCCCCCTGCAGACAACCTCTTACCCTTTCGTTGCCTCTAATTTAAGGTTGTTACAGATTTAGACTGCATTTTCAATTCGAACCTCCGGGTTACCAGCATCTGGATGTGTTCGTCATTCCCCGGTTGCTACCGGGTTCCTCTTCCTTTCTTTCGTTGTCTTCGGTGCGACAATCCAACGTAAAATAGCGCTGTTCAGAAATCAATCAGGAAGGATCTCCTTCCCACGAAAGGTACGTTACCCATGAAAAAGATATTTTCCCCACTCTTGTGCGCGGTTGTGCTTCTGGCTTCGTCTTCTTTTGCCCACGCCGCATCCTCCGTTTCAGACCTGCAGCGGCGCGTGGATGCCGCCAAGGTAGTCCTTGACCAGATTCTTGGCACATCCGACCGCACCATTCCGCTGAATATCCTCGAAAAAGCCACCTGCGTCGGCGTTGTCCCCGGTATGAAGAAGGCTGCTTTTCTCTTCGGTGCACAGTACGGTCAGGGGGTCGTTACCTGCCGTACCGGCCATGGCTGGAGCGCTCCGGTCTTCATCCGCATGGCGGGTGGTTCCTTTGGCTTCCAGATTGGCGGTCAGTCCACGGATCTGATTCTTGTCGCCGTCAACAGCAGAGGATTCCAGGACTTGCTCAAGAGCAAATTCCAGATTGGAGGCGATGCCAGTGCAGCAGTCGGTCCCGTCGGGCGTGACTCCCAAGCCGCCACCGACTTGCGCATGAACGCTGAGCTGCTCACCTACTCCCGCAGCAAGGGCATCTTTGGCGGCATCGATCTCAATGGCACTTCCGTGAGCCAGAATATGGACGATACCACCACCTATTACGGAGCCAGCCACAGCTTCAACTCCATCCTGAAGGGTGCTGTCCCGGTTCCCGCAGGTGCCGTACCCTTTGTGCGTACAGTGGCGAAAGCCTTTGTTGACGCCAAAAACAACTAATGCTCTTGCTTACCGCAGTGGCATGGCAGACAGGGGATGGAGCCGGGCTCCATCCCCTGTCTCATTCTGCACTCACCCGAATTTGCCTCCGGCCCCATGATGTCTCCATGCCAGTCTTCGCGCTGCGGATTTACACTGGTCACTGTGTCGAGAACCACGGGGCCCTTGCGCAGTCTGATGGAGTACCTGCCAGTCTGGGCTGTTGTGCGCCTGTTTGCGCTGCTTCCGCCGCAATTTGGCCGTCATCTGGGTGGACTGCTCGGCTGGCTGTTCTTCCGGTTGCATCGTCGTTTGCGCTCTGTCGGTCTGCGAAATCTCGCTCTGGCCCTGCCTGAATTGCCGACCGGGGAGCACCTCAGCATTCTGCTCCGCCAATATCGCTATCTCGGCTGGCACTTTGCCGCCTTTTGCCGCATCTCCCGGAAAGCTCGCCAGGATGTAGCCTCCAGCTTCCGCTATGACGGTCTGGAGCACTTCGAGCGCGCGCAGGCTGCCGGCAAAGGTGTCCTCATCCTTACCGGCCACTTCGGAGCCTGGGAGCTATCCAGCTACTACCACTCCCTGATGGGCCATCCGATGGGGCTGGTGGCCCGTCGCATGGATAATCCCCGCCTCGATCAACTCGTCCGGTCCATGCGCTGCCGCCACGGCAACTGGATCATTCCCCGCGACCAGTTTGCGCGCGGATTGCTGGAAGCCATGCATGCCGGCCGCACCGTCGGTATCCTCATGGACACCAACATGACACCGCCCGAGGGCATCTTCGTCCCCTTCTTTGGTATTCCTGCCTGTACCGCCAGTGGGCTTGCCCGAATCGCCCAACGCACAGGAGCTGCCATCGTTCCGGGTTTCCTGCTCTGGCATCCCGAGGAGTCCCGCTACGTCCTCCACTTTGCTCCGCAGATTACCGCAGCGACCACCGGGAACCGTGCGGCCGACATCGAGCAGCTCACTGCCCAGTGTACAGTTGTCCTCGAGTCGTGGATTCGCCGCTACCCCGACCAGTGGCTCTGGATCCATCGCCGCTGGAAGACGCGACCACCCGGCCATCCGCCACTTTATGGCAAGTCTGTGCCGCCAGCCAGCTACCTGTCCGCCCAACGGGAGATTCCCGTCCAGGAGCCATCCCATGACACATAAATCCGCGACACAAGAATTTGCATCCGGCCTTCCCATCGCCACGCTGCTCAACGATCTGGGTGGCCAACTCGTCGTCGGCAACCCCGCCCAGTGTATTGAAAGGGTCGCCCAGCCAGCCAGCGCCAACGCGCATTCCATGCTTTTTGCCGAATCAGCCTCGACGCTCACCCAGGCGCTGGTCGCGCGGCCCGGACTGGTCGTCACCGCCGCTGCGCTTGTTTCACCGTCTGTCCTGGCCCAGGTTGCGCTGTCGCCAGAGGTGGCCGTGGTCGTCGCTGATCAGCCGCGGCTCTGGTTTGCCCAGGCGGCGCAGCGGTTGCAGCCAGCCCTGCCGTACGAGGGCATTCATCCTGCAGCCGTCGTCGCGGCCGATTCCGTTATCGCCGTCGATGCCACGATCGGCCCCTGTGCGGTGGTGGGCAGCGGTGTTCGTATCGGTGCCCGTACCCGCGTGGATGCCGGTGTGGTCCTGGAGCCCGGGGTCGTCGTCGGCTCCGACTGCCATCTGCGGCCGCGCGTCATTGTCTACTCCGGCACTACCCTTGGCAACCGCGTCCAGGTTCACGCTGGAGCTGTGCTTGGAGCCGATGGCTTTGGCTATGTCCGCGACCGTCGCACCGGGCGCTACACTCAGTTTCCCCAGCAGGGTACGCTCCACATCGAGGATGATGTGGAGATTGGAGCCAACTCCACCGTGGACCGTGGAGCACTGGCAGAAACCCGGATTGCGCGCGGGACCAAGCTCGACAATCTCGTCCATGTCGGCCACAACTGCAGCATTGGCGAAGATGTTGTCATGGCCTCGCTCTGCGGCATCTCCGGTTCCTCATCCATTGGTAACGGAGCAATACTGGCCGGTCAGGTCGGCATCGGAGATCACGTCACCGTAGGCCCTGGCGTCATCCTTGGTGGCCAGGCAGGCGTCCTATCCGGGAAAACTGTCACCACCACCGGCACAGTTCTCTGGGGAACTCCGGCCCGGCCGCTGCGCCAGTACCTACGCGAACTGGCCACCCTCACACGACTGGCACGCAAGCCCTCGCAGGCTCGGGAAGAATGAAAATCCTCCAGATTTTCGGCAGTGGACGCAACTGCGGAAAGACTACCCTCGGCTGCTCGCTACTGGCCGCCTTTCCCACCGTGCGCTGGATTGCCATTAAGGTTACCCCGCACCGTCACGCTCCGGCGTCCCGGCCTGCGGCGGACGAGAAGCCACAGCATACCAAGGACACCGGCCGCTACCTTGCCGCTGGAGCCATCGAATCATACTTGTGGAGTGGTCCCCCCGACCTGATGCGTATTGCATCCTTTGCCAGCCGCGCCGATGGCCTGCTGCTTGAGACCGGCTACACCTTAGCCGAGCTTCCCTGGCCACTGCTGCGGCTGGCCATTGGTCCAGCCGACCCCTCCCAGTGGAAGCCTGGCTTTGCCGAGCGTCGTCAACGAGCAGATGCGCAGGTTCTCACCAGCGCCGATCCCAGCTTTTTCCTGCGCAACGGTCCGGATCCGAGCGCACCGCTGCTCTTTCCTTTCGTCCATACCTCCATGTTGGAACCTGCCTTGCTGGCCTTCGTGGCTGCATTTCTTGTCGACGAACCGGACAACAACGGCAAGCGCTAAAGACTCAGTAGACGCACCAACGGAACCCTCAGCATCTGCTCTCTCCAAGCCTGGCAGAGTCGGCCAAACTCGTTCGTTCGGGAAAACACCGCACGCGTCACAGACTGCACGCAGTCGGCAGCCTGCATAAGCTCCAGTGAGCTATCCCCGCTGAAACCAATCAGGTACAGCCGCACCCAGGCCCACTCCAGCGACAGTCGCGCAAAGGCGTCCATCGCGGTATTCTTCTTCTTGCTTCCATCCGATCCATCTTCGTTTGCCAAGTCCAGAGGATATAGCCGCCGCAGCAGTTCATTGCACAGGAGATTTTCCATCCAATGAGGATGGGCAGCCAGTACCGGCTCCAGCTTATCCGTGCGTATTCGTTGGCAGACCGACCGCAGGTCGCAGCCTGGCTGGTACTGGAGTCCGCGCAACACCTTCGCCGTCAATGCGCGAAAGCGCTGATTGCTCCCGGCAAACCCCAGCGCGGAGTCCATCGCTGCCAGCAGAAACTCCAGTGGCTCAGCGGCCACTTCTTCAGCATCGATTCCGCAAAGGGTCTGGTTTCGCCCGGCTCTTTCGACCACCTTCAGGCAGAATCCGCGCAGCGCCGCTGCTGCGTTACCATCTGGCTGTGCGTCCAGCATCTGAGCCAGTTGCCCCAAGCACAGCATCCGTGCGGCCATCGTCTGGCTACGGTCGCGCACCAGTGCCTGATGCACGCGTAGCAGCGGCCAGAAGATCTGCGTCCGTGTGGCTGTCAGTGGCAGCCGCGCCGCTGTCTTTGCCAGCACGTCAGCCGACTCCGGATATCCCTCGGAGGCTCCGCTTTTCCCGTCTGGGGTTGCCCCTGTCGCTAGCACCTGGCGCGCAGCTTCCGGACAGCTCAAGCTGAGTGCGCTGTGCATCCTGCCATCGATGCGATGATGCACCCGCGGATAGACCCTGCAGCCCAGCGGCATCGCAGATTCCCCATGGTTGGCCTGTAGTGAGCACCACTGTTCGGTATTCAGAAACGGGCAGCTCCCATCCTGGTTCAGTTCGATCCATCCGATTTGCGTTCTTGTTCTCTGCACTCCTGCGCCATCCACCGGAAACTGTCGCACATGCGTCGCCAGTGCATCCTCCACTGCGGGATCATGCAGTCCACGCAGCACTACCAGCGTCGGCTCGTCCAACGTGATCTGCCAGTTCCCGCAGCAGCTCTCCTCGCATGCCGGACCAATACAGCGGAACTGCTCCACGCAGTCGCTCAGCCATTCGGTTTGGAGCCGATCGACATCGATCGATGACATTGCTTCCCCCGCCCTGCGCGTCCTACTTCCGGTTCACTGGAGCAAGGGCAAATCCCATGCCGATCTCCGGCATATGGATGGGAAAAAACTCAGAAACGGCCGCCAGCAGCAGAGCACAGTCAGTCGTTAGCAGCGCACAATCTTTGCCGACTCGATGCCCTTCGTTGCGTTTCGGGTATCGATCACCAGTTGCGCCTGCTCCACAATCGCCGTGTAGTCATAGCACGAGTGGTCGGTCACGATCACGACCGCGTCATAGCTGCCCAGCTTCTCAAGCGGCGTGTTCGTCATATTCAGTGCATAGTGCCGTCCATGGCCCACCTGCGGGAAGTAAGGATCGTTATAGGCCACTTCAGCTCCGCGCTGCCGCAGCAGCTCAATGATTGTCAGCGAGGGCGATTCGCGCAGGTCATCGATATCTCGCTTGTAGGCCAGCCCCAAGACCAGGATGCGCGATCCCTTGATTGGCTTGGCATGTTCATTCAGTCCTGCAGCAATCTGGTCGATCACAAAATACGGCATTGCCGTATTTACCTCTCCGGCCAGCTCGATGAACCGGGTTCGGAAGTCGAACTGCTTGGCTTTCCACGATAGGTAAAACGGATCTATCGGGATGCAGTGTCCGCCCAGTCCCGGCCCCGGATAGAAGGCCTGGAAGCCGAACGGCTTGGTCTTTGCCGCCTCGATGACCTCATGAATATCGATGCCCATCCGCATGGCCAGCTGCTTCAGCTCATTAACCAGCGCAATATTCACGCAGCGGTAGATATTCTCCAGCAGCTTGGTCATCTCTGCCACCGCCGGAGAGCTGACCGGTACTACGCGATGAAAGATGCTGCCATAGAGCGCCATGCCCAGTTCCCGCGTGGCCATGCTGCAGCCGCCCACCACCTTCGGAATATCGGCACGGGCAATCGTATCGTTGCCCGGATCTTCGCGCTCTGGAGAGAACGCCAGATGCAGGCAGTTGCCGTCCGCTTCGCCATCGCGCGCGATGCGCAGTCCACGCCGGTTGCCGGCTTCCAATCGCGGTGCCACCACCTCCTCGGTAGTGCCAGGATAAGTGGTGCTTTCCAGCACAATCAGCTGGTTCGGCTGCACGTGCGGAGCCAGTGCATCCACTGTGCCGGTTACATAGCTGAGGTCCGGTTCATGATACTCATTCAGCGG
>JAKBAG010000122.1 GCA_021809235.1 Acidobacteriota bacterium | reverse complement strand
TCGATGTCTGCCTGCTTGGATTCATCGACCAGAACGTCGCGCGGGTTGGTCCTGGTCGCATCGTTGCCCATCTGCGAGACGAATCCGGTCTTCGACATGTTGAAGTGGCGGCGGCGCTTGTTCACTTCCTTGCGCGCTTTGTCCGTCGATAGTGGCGTCCATTCCGTCACAACGTAAAAGTTGGCCGGAATCTTGAGCAGCGCATCCAGAACCAGGGGGCGCGTCTCCGTGATCGCCTCCTTCATCGTCAATACACGGACAACGTGGTCGCCCACGCGCAGATGATCGCGCTCGGCTTCGATGTTCGAGTTGACTACCTGATAGTCGAGAAACTGCGTGCTCTGCGGCTTGCCCGCGATGCGCCAGTCGTCATAGTTGAGGAGCCGCCGAAAGAATCGGAACTGTCCCGGCTGGCCCAGAATCTCAATCTCCATGAAGTCGGCAAGCTGCCGCACGAATCCCTGCACTCGCTGCTCCAGCCGCGCGAGGTCGTGCTCGATCTGCGACCGGAGCAGCGTCTTCATCGCTTCAGAGCTGAACTGTGTCTTCAGCTCATCGATGGCACCGGCAGGATCACGAATGAGTTGGGCGAAGGCTGCGCCGATTCCGGTCTTCGACCGCGCGCCTTCGAGTACGATGCAGTAGTAGATTTCGACCTGGTAGAGATGGTCACGCTTTGCCTCGAAGAACTGCCGCCGCTGGTCGATGGCTGCTTCCACGATGGGATCGTCGTAATTGGCAAACGGGATCTCCGGCCGGTTTGACTTGAACAGAAACTGATAGACATGGAAGCCAGGCCCAAAGGCTTTCAAGGCCGACTCCAGCCGCTTGACCGCATACTCCTGCTCGCCGGAATCGAGGCTTTCATAGTCCACGCCGGGAACGCACAGCACCATGCCCATGTCGCCGGACTTGGTCAGGAACGTTGTCTCGTTCCAGAAGCCATAGAGGTTGATGTGGGCGTTCAGCGCTGCCGATTCCTTCCACGGCTTGATGGCCTTGTCGATACGAAACATCAGACCACCTCCACGCGCGGGACAGCCTGTTTCGCTGCGTCATAGCGCAGCTTGTACTTCTCTGACTTGGCCAGGATGCGAAGAAATGCTGGGTCGCTCGTTGTCACCCAATGGCCGAAGACGTAACCGCCGATGAAGACTGCGATCCCGGCGAGGATCGAGTTGAAGAGGTTGAATGCTCCGACTGCGCCGACGCAGACCAGATAAAACAGGCTGCGCTCGACGCCCAGATACGTGAGGGGCTTATGCAGGCTCTTGAAGACCCGGTTTGTCCGCTTCGGTTGTGGCTTCCTGTCTGTCATAAGCCCCCCTTGATTGCCGTGCAAGCTGTGACGATTGGTTGCGAGTGGTCGGGTGTTTATACACCCCAAAGCCAACTCAGGACGTTCACAGCAAGCACGGCAATTCCGGTTCCGGCGGCGACACCAGCCAGCGCCCTCTTCGCGCCGGGTTCTCCGTGTGCGAATCCATAGCCCCCGATCACGATGGCGATCAGGCTTGCGACCCTGGCAATCGTTCCGGTGAAGAGCGTTTCGAGGGCGGTGAATCCGCTGTCAAACGGCGAGCCGCCAGCCTGCGCCAGTGCGGCAATGGGAAAGAGCAAGGGCAGAGTGACCATGACCAGGGTTGGCCACCAGGACATACGGCGAGGCTTGTTTACCGGTGCGTTATGTCGGCGAATGTTCCAATGGATGCGCATCGAATCCTCCGATTGCCCATGCGGGCCGATTCATCTGCCGCAAGCGTATGTCGGATCTGCAAGGCCGTCCAATACTTGTTTTCTATCGGCCTATAAACGACTGCGGGCAGCGACGAGGATCACGCACCACGCTGCCTTATCGCTCATCCCAGCAGCTTCATTTGCGCGGGCACTCTGTCGCGTAAACCAGCTTCTTTTGCCACTTTCTTACGGCCAGTCTCCAGCGTTCGTGCTGCACTCTTCAACTCGCAGGCAAGCAACGCGAGATGCGAAGCGCCTTCACTCTTCCGATACACAAAAGCGGACTCGGCGATTAGCTCCACACCGGCTATCTGCCGTACAACCAAATCTGGGTCCAGGATGCGGCTCTCGCGTACCAGCGCATAGCCGAGTCCCCGTTTGACCATCCACTGCACGTCATGAGGCGTCGTGCAGAGGTGACGCGGTTGGATGGATACTCCTGCGCGACTCAGTGTGGAATCGAGATACGAAAAGAGTTCCGGGTGCTGCTTCGGATCGAAGGTAATGCTGAGTTTTCCTGCAATCTGGCGAGGCAGGATCGCATCCGCAGATGCCAGTGGATCGTCCTTGCGCAGACAGAGGAGCAATCTCTCGCGGTCGATCGGTTGAATCACCAGATCATGCGCCTTCACCGGCGTTGTCACAAGCGCGGCGTTGATCGCTCCGTCGCCGAGCCATGCAAGTAACTGTGATGTACATTGAGGACTCGGGCGAATGTCACTCCCTGGGAATAGCCTTTGATAACTCGCAAAAGTGCGCTCCACCAGAGCGTGTTCGATGAACAGTGAGAAGCCCAATACCAGCGGCGGAGCGGTGCCACGATCAATGGCCTGCACGGCATCGAATGTCTGGTCGCGCAGACGCAAAGCCTGTTCGGCATAGGCAAGCAAGGCCGCGCCCGCTGGCGTCAGCATGACCCCGGTCCTCTCACGGACAAAGAGCTGGGCTGGAATCCCGTCTTCCATCTGCTTGATCTGTGTGCTCAGCGCGGGCTGAGTGAGATGAAGACGATCGGCGGCGCGGGTGAAATTGCCTTCGCGCGCAACTGCCAGAAACGACCTCAAATGGCGGAACTCGACAAGCTCATACATGCTGCACCACCCGGAAGCTCAACGTAGACCGTGGTCAACAGTACAAGGCAAGAGAGACGTACAAGATATGCAGCACTTATGCTTTCTATTTCGAGCTTAACTTGATCCTGGCGTCAAGACTCCCTCATATAAATTCACCAAGTTTTATTGCTATCAGCAAAATTCTGATGGAAATTGTTCATCGAGGGCAGCTATAAAGCGCGTTGATGCCACCATTCATGCGATCGATTGCGCCATAAAGAAGAAGTATTGGACTTGGGTCAAACGTAGCCGCACCATCTATACGGGTGAGATTTCAGCGACGGGGGTCTCGATGTCCGTGTCCAGCCAGAGCATCAATCACAGCCTCGTTCCGACTTCTGCTATCTCGGATAGCCTCCGCAAACCGCCTGCCTCAGAGTCGTGGACACCGGAGCCTCTTCTCGATAGTGAAGAGGCCGCAGCCATTATGAAGGTTCATCCCAAGACACTCCAGAAACTGGCACGCCAGGGCCGCATTCCCGGAGTTCATGTTGGAAAGCTCTGGCGTTTTCGGGCGTCGGTAATCGAGGCATGGATAGCTCAGCAGATGGCTAGTTGAAATCTGCTCGACCTCTGCCGCAGGCGGCTTTATCCTTGGAGTAAGCCATTCGTGCCGCCTGGGAATGGAGAACAATGAACAGGCGAACACGGTATCAACAAGGAAGCGTGCAACGCGAGAAGCGGCGGAATGGGCCAGATGTATGGGTCTTCCGCTGGAGGCAATCAACCCCGGAGGGCGGAAGCAAGCGCCGGAAGGCAATCGTCGGGTCAGTCCTGGCTCTGCCCACGGAAGCAGCTGCCCTCAAAGCAGCCCACGCGTTGCGCATTGACGCCAACCAAGAAACCCCGCAGGCGGAAGGCGGGCCGAGCACAATTGCTCAACTGATCGCTCACTACCGGCTGAAGGAGCTGGCAGGCGAAGATCAGGGCCGCAAGGCGTTCTCGACGCGAGCCGCTTATGAGTGCTATCTGAAGGCTTGGATTCTCCCCCGATGGGGAGAACATCGGTTAGACCAGGTCAAGCCGGTCGCAGTTGAGGAGTGGCTGGGGAGCATCAAGCGGGCAAGAGGAACAAAGGCGAAGATTCGGAATCTCATGAGCGCTCTCTTTCATCACGCGATGCGTTACGAGTGGGTTGACCGCAACCCCATCAAGCTCGTGCGGCAAAGCGCGAAGCGGGAGAAGGTGCCCGATGTTTTCGAACTCGCGGAGTTGCAACTTCTCCTCAGCAAGTTGTCCGTCCGGGAACGCACCTTGGTCCTGCTCGACGCGGCAACCGGCCTTCGAGTCAGCGAGTTGTTGGCACTGCGCTGGCGCGATGTTGATTTTGAGAATCTTGAACTCCGTGTCACCCGCTCGATCTGGCATCAGGTCGTCGGCGATTGCAAAACCGAAGCCTCCGCCAAACCCGTCCCCATGGATGAGTACATGGCCGAGGATCTCAAACGGTGGCATCGCCAAAGTCCGTATCCTATGCCCGATGATTGGGTGTTTGCCAGTCCGTCCATGCGGGGCCAACAGCCTTACTGGCCGGACAACCTCATGAAGCGTTACATCAAGCCGGTTGCACGCGCAATCGGCATTCACAAAAACATCGGCTGGCACACCTTCCGCCATTCTTTCGGGACTTTGCTGAAGGCGAACGGAGAAGATGTGAAGACCGTACAGGAGCTCTTGAGGCACGCCAACAGCAGGATCACACTTGACGTGTATACGCAGGCAGTGAACTCAAACAAGCGAGCCGCACAGAGCAAGGTTGTCAGGATGATGGTGCCGGGCGTGGGTCACAGAGAGGTTGAAAATGACCCACGAAACCTACGTCAGGGGGCCTAATGGACCTTTATCGGACCCGGATTTCGTTGTCACTTTAGGTCCATACGCTCCATAAGTCTTTTGGAATGTATGGCGGGGACGACGGGGCTCGAACCCGCGACCTCTGCCGTGACAGGGCAGCGCTCTAACCAACTGAGCTACGTCCCCACGAGTCTTTTCAGACACTTGGATATATGTCACATAGAATCAAGCGGTTCACAGCTTTCGCTGTATTCGCTCTGTTCTACCATTTCGTTGCTGTGGACACAATTTATGGTGTCGGTGGACACCAAATCAAGTCAGCGCAGCAATATAAATAAGTCTATCAGATGATCTTGCCCCCGAAAACGTCTCTCGTCGCGAGCAGTTGCCACAGTGGGCAGTTTTATGGGACAGCACACGCATGACAAGACCTGTGAATCTATTCGCCAGTGGGGATCGAGGCAGGGAGTTCCCCGGCTTCGGTAGCGTGGCTTTCGATACGCAGTGTGGGCAGCGCTCGGGGATAGTTGTCGCGGATGTGTTCGATCATCTTTTCCCGGACCAGGCAGCGAAGATCGAAGCTCTCTGACGATCCGCGGGAACTTACCAGACAGCGTAACTCCATCGTACGGTCAGTGAGATTGGTGACCTGCAAACCGCAGATGCGCCCATCCCAGAGTTGCGACTGGCTGACAATCTTCCTGAGTTCCTCGCGCAGAGGCTCGACGGGCACGGAATAATCGACGTACAGAAACGCAGTGCCCATGAGGTTGCTGGTCCTGCGCGTCCAGTTCTGGAAGGGCGTTTCGATGAAGTAGCTGAGCGGGACCATGAGTCTGCGTTCGTCCCATATTTTCACCACAACATAGGTGCTGGTGATCTCCTCGATGCGTCCCCATTCGCCTTCGACGATCACCACATCGTCCATGCGGATAATTTCGCTGAGCGCGATCTGGAGACCTGCGATGAGGTTCGAAGCGGTGGATTTGGCAGCGGCGGCGAGGAGCAGCGACGCGAGGCCAGCGGACGCGAGCAGACCGGTGCCATACTTCCAGAGATCGTGATTATGCAGACTCCAGATCAGGACGCCAGCATCCATGAGGACGACAATTCCTATCAGGACGCGGCGAAAGAACTGCATCTGGGTATGTACCCGGCGGGCGCGCAGATTATCCGCCGCTGCAAGGTCAAAACGGTTCAACAGAATCGATTGAAAGACGTAAATCCCGCCGATTCCCAACCAGCCGAGGAAGAGGATCAGCAGTACGCGAACAGCCTGTTCCACCTCGACGCGCAGGGAGACGCTCAGGATCGGAACCAATGGCAGGACGACACTGATTCCAATCGCGAGCAGAACTGCGCGCGCGGGCATAGCCAAATGTTGGCGTACCCCCCAGTACCTCCTCTGCTTCTCCGTTTGGCTGCGACCCAGCAGACGGAACAGAAGGTAGTGTGCGCCGTTGCCGAAGACGATCACCGCACAAACTAAAAAAGTGGCGAGCATCCAGTTTTTTTCTGTCAATCCCACTCCATCCATCTCATGCGAAAGATTTCCCTGCGTGAGCGATCAAAAACGAGAATCGACTCCCACGTGCTGTATGGTTGGACGCGCAATCGTACTCGAGAGGATGCCTCCAGGTTGCATGGCGGGTTGCATGGCTGATGCTTGCAACGAAATTGCATGAGCTGTGGTTGCCGGGGAGTCTGTTACTGGAAGACCCGCGAAAAAACGGATCGATGTATGTCGCAGGATGAGTCGCGATGTTGAAACAAGTTACTCCGAGACAGTTTCGACTTCGCAGGCGAGGGAAACATCTGGCGATCCTGGGGCACGCTTCGGACGGTAGTTAAAGGTCGCGGTACGAGACAGGGCTTCCGTTGGCCAGTATGCTGTCCAGCGAACCCCAAACTCAAGCAGAATCAGGAAGCTGACGGCGATCAGCAGCGCAAAGCAAAGCAGACCCATGCCGTAACTTCCAGAGATGTCCTTGATTGCTCCGAGCGCGGAGGGGAGAAAGAATCCGCCCAGGCCGCCCGCCGCACCAACAATGCCGGTGATGAGTTCCATATCCGCAGAGAAGCGCTGTGGGGCCACCTGGAAGACGGCGCCGTTGCCCATGCCGAGCATCCCCATGGCAAGAAAGAGCAACGGCAGTACGACGGCGATAGGCGGCAGACTGCTCAGGATGGCGAGCGCCACAGCGATGCCTGCGAAGAGAACAAGCAGCAGACGATAGCCGCCGAAGCGATCCGCCAGCCAGCCGCCGACCGGCCTGAGAAAGCTGCCCGCGAGGACGACCAGCGTGGTGCAATCGCCAGCCTGCACTTTGGTGAGGTGGTACTGGTCATGGAAAAAGACGGAAAGGAAGCTGGCCAGACCGACGAATCCGCCAAATGTGAGGCTGTAGAGGAAGCAGAGCCGCCATGTGTCGCTCTGGGTCAGGAGTTGGGCATAACTTCCCCACGGTTTGGGGGAAGACTTGCCTGGGCCGTCCTTCGCCAGCAGGTAAAAGGCCCCAAGCACCAGCACAACCGGAGCGATGGCAAGACCGAAGACTGCATGCCAACCGAAATGTTGCGCGAGCCGCGGTCCAAAGAAGGTCACCAGCAGTGTGCCGGAGTTGCCAGCGCCGGCAATTCCCATCGCCAGCCCCTGGTGCTCGGCTGAGTACCAACGGCCAGCCAGCGGCAACGCGACGGCGAAGCTGGCACCGGCAATGCCCAGCAGGAAGCCGATCATGTAGAACTGCCAGAGGGTCGTGGCGTAGTGCCAGCCGAGGATCAGCGGAACGAGTGTCAGAGTAAGCCCGACGAGGCCAGCGCGCCGTCCGCCGATGCGGTCGGCGAGCAATCCGAGAATGGGTCGGAAGAAGGATCCACCGAGAAGCGGGATGGCCGTGAGCAATCCCTTCTGGGTTGCGGAAATATGAATCTGCTCGGCGATGAAGGGCGTCATCGGCCCGAAGAGGACCCAGACCATGAAGCTGACGTCGAAGTAGAGAAAGGCGGAAAGAAGAGTTGGCAAATGGCCGCTGGCGACGAATGATTTCCTGTTCATCGAGGGGTCCTCCGTTGAAGTTATGAGTGGGGAATCGAATTGCGTGGCGTGTCGCGCGTGTTGAGCGGGCTGCGTTCCACTCGGACTGCGCATTGTTTGTAGTTCGGCTCGCGCGAGATGGGATCGTACGCGCTTTGGGTGATCTGGTTGGCGTTGCTTTCGGCAAAATGGAAGGGCAGAAATACTTGTCCTGGGGCGACGATTTCTGTGATGCGCAGCTCGACGCGGCTCACGCGGCCACGCGCGGAGATGACTTCCACGGGGTCGTGCGGGCGCAGGTCAAGGCGTTTCGCGTCTCTGGGGTTCATCTCCAGCCAGGCGCGCGGAGCCATACGCTCGAGGATCGAGATGCTGCCGGTTTTGGTACGGGTGTGCCAGTGTTCAACCGTGCGTCCGGTGTTGAGCACGAATGGATATTCGCGGCTGGGCTGCTCAGGAAAGGGAGCCCACGCGGTGGGCAGAAGGTTAGCCCTGCCATCCTCTGTCGGAAACACTCCGTCGCCATAGAGGCGGCGTGTGTCGGCCGGATTTTCGTTTGACCCAAGGGGAAATGGCCACTGGATTCCGCCGTGGATTTCAAGCGCGTCGTAACGGATGCCGGAGTAGTCGCAGAGTCGGCCAGCGGAGACGCGCCGCCACTCGTCAAATGCGTCCCCCGGCGTGCGCCAGCCGGAAAAAATCTCCTCGCGGCAACCGATTCGCTGAGCAACGGCGAGGAAGATGTCGAAGTCGCTCCGCGCCTCGCCGGGCGCAGCCACGGCGGCATTGACCTTGCTGACGCGCCGCTCGGAGTTGGTGTAGGTGCCCTCTTTTTCTCCCCAGATCGCAGCGGGCAATACCAGGTCGGCGAGGTCGGTGGTAGGCGTGGGATGAAAGCCATCCTGCACGACAAGAAAGTCGAGGTTGCCGAGCGCATGTTTGAGCACATCGATGTTGGGAAAGGAGACCAGGGGATTGGTGCCGATAATCCAGAGCGCGCGAATGCGGCCCG
>JAKBAG010000121.1 GCA_021809235.1 Acidobacteriota bacterium | reverse complement strand
CTGGCTTTCTCTGCCGCACGCACACCTCCGGAAGACTGGGATGGCTCCGCATTTCTCGGCCGCTCTTCGGCGCGTGGCTTCTCTTCAATGCGAGGCTTCTCGACACTACGCTGCGGAACAGGCAGATCGGCCAAATAACTGGGGCTCAGCGGACGGGGCTGGTTGGTGGGAATCTCGCGACCGGTTTTGCCGGTTGCCTCGGAGGTATTGGGTTCTCTGCGGGTGCGTCGTCTCATCGGTGGCTTTCGATCCGGCTTGCTTTCGCCCGGTCAAATCCAACTTCCCGGATTCGGTGGCAAGCGTATGAAATGTCCTGCTGTGTGCCGTTTCCGGTTCTCCCGGAGCGCCGCACACGCGATCTTGCTGCCATTATCCCACGCACGCTCCACCCGCCTGGTTGCGCTTCGTCTGCGACACAGACGCATGGATACACTCCGTCACCCCCCGCTTTCAACGCAGTCCCTACCGTGGATTCCGCGCCCCACTCCCGCAAAATTCGTTTTCATGCCATTGACAACAGTGTTATTCTGAGTAGTTTGGTGGTGCCCTCGAATTTTTCACCCGACTCTTGGGGTCCGGTGCTCCGGCAAACAGCTGTTTCCGCTTTGTCCCTGTATGTTGCAGCAGACTTTTCTCAATGCATTCCACACACTTCTAAGGAGATGATTCATGGCAGTCAAGGTTGGCATCAACGGATTCGGACGCATCGGTCGCAACGTGTTCCGCGCTGCACTCGGCAATCCCAACATCGAGTTTGTCGCCGTCAATGACCTCACCAGTCCGGCAACTCTCGCCCATCTGCTCAAGTACGATTCAATCCTCGGCAACCTTTCCCATGAGATCGTCGCCGGCGACGACTTTATCTCCGTCGATGGCAAGAAGATCAAGGTCTTCGCAGAGCGTGATCCTGCCAAGCTGGACTGGGCATCGGTCGGTGCTCAGGTCGTTGTCGAATCCACCGGCCACTTCACCGACGCCACCAAGGCCAAGGCGCATCTCGGCTCCACGGTCAAGAAGGTCATCATCTCGGCTCCGGCCACCAACGAGGACATCACCGTCGTGCTCGGCGTCAACCATGACAAGTACGATCCGGCTCAGCACCACGTCATCTCCAACGCAAGCTGCACCACCAACTGTCTGGCCCCGGTAGTCAAGGTGCTCATCGAGAACTTCGGCATCGTCAGCGGCATCATGACCACCATCCACAGCTACACCAACGATCAGGTCATCCTCGACTTCCCGCATAAGGACCTGCGTCGCGCCCGTGCTGCTGCCATCAACATGATCCCCAGCTCCACCGGTGCCGCCAAGGCCCTCAAGCTGGTGATTCCCGAGGTTGCCGGCAAGCTGGACGGCTTTGCCATCCGCGTCCCAACCCCCAATGTCTCCATCGTCGATCTCACCTTCATCAGCGAGAAGACGACCGATGCCGCCGCTGTCAACGCCGCCCTCAAAGCCGCCAGCGAAGGCGCACTCAAGGGCATCCTGGGCTACGAGGCCCACGAACTCGTCAGCTCCGACTTCAAGGGCGACAAGCGCTCTTCCATCGTCGATGCTCCGCTGACAAAGGTCGTTGGAAACTCGGTCAAGGTGCTCAGCTGGTACGACAACGAGTGGGGCTACTCCAACCGCGTCGTCGACCTCATCGGCTACCTCGTCAGCAAGGGACTGTAATCGCCGCCCGCAGCGAGGAGTGGACTGCACCCATGCAGTCCTTCCTCGCTGTTCTGGCTTCCGGCCACCTCGGCCGCTCGTCCCCATCTCATTCGCATCGAGCACTGCACTATCACCCTGCCTTCAGGCTCTCCGGAGACAATGTTCATGGCCAAGCTTTCCATCCGCGATCTCGACCTCGCCGGCAAACGCCTCTTCGTCCGCGTCGATTTCAACGTTCCGCTCACTGAGGACGGCGCCACCATCACCGACGACACACGCATCCGCGCCACGCTGCCCACGCTTCGCTACGCGCTGGAGCGCAACGCCTCGCTCGTGCTCGCTTCTCATCTCGGCCGCCCCAAGGGCAAGCCCAATCCCAAATACTCGCTGCGCCCCGTCGAAGCCCGCCTGCGCCAGTTGCTCGCCGAGGAGATGGGCCGTGAGATCCCCGTATTTTTTGCCACCGACTGCGCAGGAGATCCCGCATCTTCGGCTGCTGTGGCACTCCAGCCCGGTCAGGTTCTGCTGCTGGAAAATCTCCGTTTCCACGCCGAAGAGGAAGCCAACGATCCAGGCTTCAGTCAGCAGCTTGCGTCCCTTGCCCAGATCTACGTCAATGACGCTTTTGGCTCCGCCCACCGGGCTCATGCTTCCACCGAAGGCATCACGCATTTCCTGCAGCCAGCCGCCGCGGGCCTCCTGATGGAGAAGGAGCTGACCTACCTGGGACGCGCTCTGGAAAATCCGGAAAAGCCCTTCGTCGCCATCATCGGCGGCTCCAAAATCTCCGGCAAAATCGACGTCATCAATAACCTGCTCGACAAAGTGGATACCCTCGTCATCGTTGGCGGCATGGCATACACCTTCCAGCGCGCGCTCGGCATCACCACCGGACAGTCCCTGGTGGAAGAAGACAAAATCGAAGTCGCGCGCGAAGCACTGGCCAAGGCCAAAGCAAAGGGCGTTCAACTTGTGCTGCCCGTCGATAACATCCTCGCAGACAGCTTCAGTCCGGATGCCAGAACCCAACCCTGGGACTCCACCGTCAACTTCCCTGCAGACTGGCAGGGTCTCGACATCGGCCCCAAAACCGTGGAGAAGATCGCGGCCATCGTCACCTCGGCGCGCACCATTCTCTGGAACGGTCCGGCTGGCGTCTTCGAGTTTCCCGCCTTCGCTGTGGGCACAAACGCCATTGCCCGCGCCGTCGCCTCCAATTCTTCCGCCACCTCCATCATCGGCGGAGGAGACAGCGTCAGTGCCGTCAACCAGGCCGGCGTTGCCGACAAAATGACCCATATTTCCACCGGCGGCGGCGCCAGCCTCGAGTTCCTCGAGGGCAAGAAACTGCCCGGCGTCGAAGCCCTGACCAATCGCTGATTCCCTCAACCTTGCAGACGCAACCATCTCCCTGTTGCGTCTGCATATTCCTTCCCCATCTTCCTGCAGTTTTCCTCGCTCTCAGTCAATTACAATTCCGTCATTGATCCCCAAAGTGCACCGTACGGGCTGAAAACCGATATCGGCTGCCTGAGAGGAATTGCGTTTTGTCTTCTGCTCCTTCTGCTCCGCATGCGCTGAATTCCCTCCCCCCCTCCGTTCTGATTGTGTCCACCGTCTGGTGGCCATTGTCCGCCCGACTCGCTGTCCGTCTGCGCAATCTGGGCGCTTCCGTCTCTGCGATTGTCCCACCGCATCACATGATGCATGCGGTGCGCGGACTTGCCGACATCCATGAGCTTCGCGCGCTTTCGGTTGTGCAGTCCCTGGACCGCGCCATTGCCGCTGCCTCGCCCGATCTCATCCTGCCCACCGATGACACTGCGGTCTGGCTGCTGCATGATCTGGCGCAGCGTCGTCCGGAGATGCTGCCTCTGGTCGAGCGTTCCCTGGGCCGCAGTCAACACTTTCCTGTGCTTCGCAGCCGTCGCGCCTTTCTTGAACTGGCGCAATCGCTCGCAATTCCCTGCCCTGCTCCGAGAGTCATTCGCTCGTCAGCAGACATTCAGTCTCTCCTTGAGCAGGGCCACTATCCGACAGTGCTCAAATACGACGGAACCAGCGGCGGTTATGGCGTGGTCATCGCCCACAATGCCGAGCAGTTGAGCACCGGTTATCGCATGCTCCTGCGCCATCGGCTTCCACTCCGCCGCCTGAAAAGGCTTTGTATCAACGGCGATATCACCCCGCTCTTTCGCTCCACAGCCCTGCCGGCAGACGAGATCACGCAGCAGATTTTTCTCCCCGGAACCCCTGCCAACGGCCTGTTTGTCGCCAATCAGGGGCGCATTCTGACTCACCTGCAGGTGCGGGCAGTCCGCACGCTCACACCCACCGGGGCAGCCGTCGTGGTCGACCGCATCTTCCACCCCGCCATTCTCTCCGCGGCGCAGAAGCTGGCAGCGCATCTGGAGCTTTCCGGCTTCTTTGGGCTGGACTTCATTCTGCACGAACAGACCGGCGACCCCTGGCTGCTGGAGATCAATCCGCGCGCCACACAGCTTTGCACCATCCCGCTCGATCCAGCCACCATCAGCCCATCGGAACAACCATTCGCCACACTCGCTGATGCTGCTCTCAGTCTCGTTCTCTCCAAGCCGTTGTCCACCGCTAAGCATTCCCTGCCTGTGTATCCGCGCTTCGCCTTTTTCCCGCAGGCGCATCAAATCTCCGCCGACGATCCAGCCCTTGCCACCGCAGTCGTCGATCGCCCGGAGGATGAACCGGAGCTCGCAGCCGAGCTACTTCGTCCCGTCTGGCCGGATCGTCGGCCATGGCTGAATCTATACAACCGCCTTATGCGCCGCGTCGACCACTGATAGCGCATCCGTACAACGCCATCGAGCTTTCGTTTACAGGTTTTTGTCGGTGTCCAGGTCCATTGCAGGCTTCGACTGCCGGGGCGTTCCACGGCTGCCAATCAGTCGCGACTGCCGCTCCTCCTGCCGGGTCTGTCTTCGCGCCGCATCGTCCAGTTCGCGAATCCGTTTTTCCTCGCTTGCGTCGGCCTGCGCCAGCTTCATACCTGCCAGCACAAAACCCACGCGCCTGACCGGCATGCGCTGCAGCGCCTCGCTCACGGTGCGCAAGTCGCTTCGCCTGGTCACGCCGGATTCAATCACCACCAGCACCACGTCGCTGAATCGCGTCAGGTACTCGGTTTCCCCCGATCGCAGGAATGGCTCACACTCAATCATCAGGCAGCGTTCTCCGCCCGCCTCCGCCGTAAATCGCGCCGCTGCCTGCTCAAAGCTGATCGGCAGCACACTGGCCAGCTCCGTTTCGCCATCGGTTGTCCGCATCCACTCCCACCCCGGATCCACGCTGCGCTGCCCGCGACGGATCACCGCAGCCACTTCCTCCAGCAACGTCTCCTGGGCCAGCGCCGTCATCAGTCCGCGACGCGCCTTTTCCCCGCGGCGCACGCTCTGCAGCGCCGCTACAGCGCGCAGCGCTGCCTGCTCCACAAACCGGCTGGAAACCTCGTCGGCATCCGGGATCACCACCAGCGGACGGGCGCCAATCTCCTGCTCCACATCCTGCGCCACATAGATCAGCGGATCCATGCGATTGCGCACCACCGCAGCAGCCAGCCCCAGGAAACCGAAGAAAATCACGACCACAGGTGAAAGCAGTAGCACTTTGGACGCATCCGGCTTCTGCGGCACAATCGCCTCCGATGCAATGTGAATACCATTCGGCGCCTCATGCTCCAGGATCTGATCGTGAATCTGTTCATCCAGCAGCCCATACCGCTTCTGCAGCCGCTCAATCTCCGCATTCAGACCCCCCGCCTGTTGCATGTACTGGGTCGAATCGCCGGCGGCCGTGGTGGCCCTCGACAGCTCCGAGCTGAGCTTCTCCACTTCATCCTCTGTCGTCTTCACCTGCCCCTGCAGCTTTTTCTGGATGCGCTCCTGTGCCGCTGCTTCCAGCTTGTGCGTCACCTCGTCAATCGCCTTGTCCAGCTGCTGCAGCTCCACCGTATCCTGTTTGTAGAGCGGGTGCTGCAGCGTCAGTCCGGCCATTTGCGCAATCAGTGCGCTGCGCCGTTCATAGAGTCCGGTCTTCAGGCTGATCAGGCCCGGATCGCTCTGCGCCTGATTTTCCGTGTCCCCGATATAAGCGCCACTCTGCGCAGACAGCAGTTGAGCCGTCGCCAGATCATGCTCGCTGCGCGCCTTGGCGAGTTCTGCGCGCAGCGTTGCCACTTCCTGGTCATAGGGATCGGGCATCGTGGCCGTAATCGCACCCACGCCAAGCTGGCGATTCACCCCTTCCAGCTCCTGCCTGTCACTGGCCATCAGTGTCTGCACACGCTTCTGCTCTTCCTGCAGCAGGTGGATCCGCGTCGTTGCTCCAAAATCCTCCTGGATGCGCTGATTTTCCAGATAGCTCTCTGCAACGGCATTAGCCAGCCGCGCCGCCATCTCGGCAGAAGAGGACTGCGCCTTCACCGCAATCTGATAACTATTCCCATCGCGCGTCGCCGTGAATGCATGCTGCAACCGGGTCTCTGCAGCCTGCTCGTTCTCCTTGCTTTGCAGCCATCCCGTTCCCTGCAGGCGCTTCAAGGCTCCCGCCAGCACATCCGAGCGGGAAAAGGAGTTGATCTGTTCCTGAATATGCATCTCGTACGTTGGCGAATCATACGGCCAGCGCGGGATGCCATTGGGCAGAATCGGCTGTGGCGACGGCGGCACATAGACCATTGCCGTTGCCGAATAATTCGGCTTGTGTCGCAACACCAGTACCGCGGTAATCAGCAGCCCCACCGCCAGAAATCCCCATATCCAGCGGCTGCGCATCCGCAAGGCGCGGCGCAGATTCAGCCGGACCAGCGGCTGCTCACCCAGCGGTTGCGCATTCAGTTCCTTTCCGGAGAGTACACCGCCCGTGCTCCATCGGGAGCCTTGTTCTGTCGTCGTCGCGCGCGCTTCCGTCATGGATGATAGGTCAGAAATACCAGGGTTCCCAGATCCGTGATACTGCCAAACTGCTGGAGAACATACCCAATCTTTGCCAGCCCGCTTTCCGGCACAAATACAATACTGCCGTTCGTCAGTGGCGGCATCTGCTTGTGGCTTGCCTGCTTCAGGTTGTTGAATCCGATGGAAACCTGACTCCGGGTAATCGGATCAAAGACATGGATCTTCGGATTCCAGCCCGCAGCCGGAGTCAGTCCACCAGCCTGAGCAATCACCTCGGCCAGCGTCGATGCATCCGTTACCGGAATGGCTCCCGGATGCAGCACCTGACCCAGCACCGTCACATACCGCTGGTCCGGGCTCGGAACAAATACCACATCCCCGCGCTGCAGCCGCAAATTCGCCAGGCTGTTACCCGTCTCCACCAGCCGCTTCACGTTCACCCACACCATACGGTCATCCCCGCGAAAGATCTCGCAGCGCTCCGGCAGATCCTGCGTATGATTCACCGCACTGTTGCTCCCCGTGGTCAGTGCTCCGCCGCCGGCCAGCACCTCCAGCAGCGTCGGTGTGTCATCCAGCGTCACCTGTCCGGGATGCTGCACCGCGCCCAGCAGCAGTACGCGATTGGAGGTATATCGCGTCACCACAATCGATACGGAAGGCTCCACATAGTATTGCCGCAACGAGGCCTCAATCGTAGCCTCCGCCTCACGACGCGTCAGTCCGGCCACCTTGATCTCACCCGGCAGCGGCATCGTAACTCTGCCATCCGGCCCCACTGTCTCCTTCCGCGAGAGCTCCGGTCGACCGGCTACATCAATCTCCACCTCATCGCCGGCGCCCAGTCGATACTCCTCTTCCGGAGCAGCCTCAAATGCGCTCAGCAGCGCGTCCACGCTCGGCTCGGTGCTCACGCTCAGACTACCGGCTCCATCCAGCAGAGGCTTGGCCTTGGCAGCATTCGCTGCGCCCTGTGCACGAGCAGCCGAGGCAAGCAGACACACCATCAACGCCAGCGCCGCCGCCGTCCTGTACCTTCCCAACTCTCTGTCTGGAATGGATTCCCGCCAGTCGGTCACTGAGCCGTCGCGCTCTGCAGCCATCGACCGGCCACACGAGGAATACTGCGCACCTGCTGCTTTTCCCTGTCGTTCAGCACGCTGGCATAGAGCATGCCCAGCATCAGCATGCTGTGCAGCGTTCCCGCGGCCAGCACCACCGCTGCGCCCTCCCAGCGATTCAGCCGCGCCGTCAACCACCATACCGGCCAGGCCAGCAGCAGCGATGAGCCATAGGGCACGCATCCAGGCAGCAATACCTGCCGCACGTAATCCCCAGCCTTCAGCCGCAGCACAAACGCCACGCGCACCATCAGAACGCACGCGGAAAAAATTGTGGCTGCAGCCACTGCCAGTCCGATTCCGAGCGTCGTCCATGCTTTGAAGTATAGATAGGAAATCGGTACGGTCATCGCCAGAAATATCAGGTTGGGAACTGAGTAGTAAAATTCCTCCCAAACCATCCCCATCCCGCGCAGAATCGAAGTCCCCGGTCCGGTCAACATATGGAACTGCATGGAGATGCTGAAGGCCAGAAACAGCGTCGTCAGGATTCCCGGCATCGGCATCTTCGCTCCCAGCCAAACATGCAGAATCGGATAGTTCCACAGCGCCATCATCGAGCAGAAGTAGGCCGTGCACAGGTTCGCGTAGCGCGCCCCGCGCAAATAGAAATCCCCCAGCTTCTTCTGCTTGCTCTCCGTATCCGATGAGGCCTCCAGATGCGAGGCCGCAGGCAGAAATGCCGCAAAAAACGCCATTGGAATCGTAGAAAACGACTGTGGCCACTTCTTGGCAAAGTCCATAAGGCCCGCCGCACTCACATTCACCAGCACCAGTGCCAGCATGCGCTCAATCGAGTTGATCACCGTCGTCAGCAGGCTCTGGAACTGCACCAGTCCGCCAAAGTGGAGCACCGTCTTCAAAGCCTCGCGCCGCGCCAGTCGCGGAGAAAGCCGCAGCCACGGCAGTTTCTTCCATGCCCACCACATCTTCAGCCCGTCTTCAATCACCGTCCGCGCCAGATACGCTTCCGCCAGCCCGCGAATTCCG
>JAKBAG010000120.1 GCA_021809235.1 Acidobacteriota bacterium | reverse complement strand
CCTTATCGGTTTCCACAGGGCAAAACTTGAACCCCTTGCCCTCTCGCTCCGGCTCAATTACGCTGAAGCGGCCACCATGAGCGATTCCGAATCCATCCCGCAGTCCGCCACCCCGGCCACGGGCGAACCCCAGCCGTTCGAAACGGCATCGCTGCTGGGCGCCGCAACCGCTGCTGCAGCCCACGCCTACGCGCCCTACTCCGGCTTTCGCGTCGGTGCTGCCATCCTGCTTGCATCCGGAGCAGTCGTGACTGCAGCCAACGTTGAAAATGCAAGCTACGGACTCACCCTCTGCGCAGAGCGCGCCGCTCTCGTCCGCGCCGTTGCCGAGCACGGACCACAGCTTCAGATCATGGCCGTTGCCATCGCCAACCTCAACCACGCGGCCAGTCCGCCCTGCGGGGCCTGCCGTCAGGTGCTGGCGGAGTTCTGCTCCCCGCAGACCCGTATCCTCTTTCCGCTACGCTCGGTCCTCACTGGCACCGTCCAGCCACACGTCTGCAGCTTTGGCGAACTCTTCCCGTTCACCTTCGACCTGCCTTCATCCAGAACGCCAAAGCCAGACTGACTATGCACCCTATCGACCTTATCCGCAAGACGCGCGACCGCCTGCCACTCACCGCAGAAGAGATTCGCTTCCTCGTCACCGGAGCAGCGGCAGAAACCATACCGGCCGACCAGCTCGCAGCCTGGCTGATGGCTGCGCGACTTTGCGGTCTGTCGCTGGATGAGATCCATCAACTCACCCTAGCCATGCGAGACTCCGGCGAGCGCTTCCACCCGCATGCCAGCCCACAGCCTCTCACCGCACCCGCCGTCGATAAGCACTCCACCGGCGGCGTTGGCGACAAAACAAGCTTCCTCGTCGCCCCCATCGCCGCCGCCTGCGGTCTCCTCGTCCCTATGATTAGCGGTCGCGCGCTGGGTCACACCGGGGGTACGCTGGACAAGCTGGAATCCATCCCCGGCCTGTGTACTGCGCTTTCCCTGCACCAGCTTTATGCAGCGCTTCAGTCCACTGGACTGGCCATCGTCAGCCAGACTCCTACCCTCGTACCGGCGGACCGCATCCTCTACGCCCTTCGCGACCGCACCGCTACTGTCGATTCTCCCGGACTTATCTGCGCCTCCATCCTCAGCAAAAAGCTCGCCGCAGGACTCGACGCCCTGGTTCTCGACGTCAAAACCGGCTCCGGAGCCTTTCTCACCGATTTTGCCCAGGCCCGCTACCTTGCAGCCCTGCTCGTCTCCACCGCAGAGTCTGCTGGAACCCGCACCGTAGCTCTGCTTACAGACATGAATCAGCCGCTTGGCTCCGCTGCTGGCAACTGGATCGAGCTGACTGAATCCGTTGCCCTGCTTCGCAACCAGCGCTCGCGGCTTACCGACCCGCTACGCGACCTCTGCCTCCACCTTGCAGCCTGGATGCTGTATCTCGGTGGAATCGCGTCCACTCTACCCACAGCTCTGGACCGCGCCGAATGCGCCCTTGTCGATGGCTCTGCACTGGATCGTTTCCTCGCCATGGTTCGCTTCCAGGGAGGAGACGCTAGCGTCTTTGATTGCAACTTCCACCAGCCCGCCGTAACCCACACTCTGCTGGCTACGCGCAGCGGCTATCTGGCCGCCCAGGACACCACCTCACTCGGCTGGGTCGTGCAGCGCCTCGGCGCCGGCCGCATCCGGCCCGGGGAACCCGTCGATCCCCACGCAGGCATCCACTTTCACGTCCGCAACGGAGACTTCCTCACCCTCAATCAACCGATTGCCACGCTCTACGCTTCCCATCCGGACCTTCTTCCGGAAGCAATTGCACTCTTCCACGCCGCACTCACTTGGTCCGACACGCCGCCGCACCCCACCGGCCCGATCGTCCACACTGTACTGGATCTGGCTGAAGCACGGCAGATTCTCTCCGAATCGCCAGTGCAGGCCCACACACCCGGCCACCATGCGGTAATCTAACTCCAACTCTTGCTGCATTCTGGAGCTTTCCTTTGGCCCGTTTCACCGGCATCCTCGGTCTTGCCACCATCCTGTTTACTGCCTGGCTCGGCTCCACCCATCGCCGCTCCATCCGCTGGCGTACGGTCCTCTGGGGTCTGGGCCTACAATTCCTCTTTGCCTATGGCGTTCTGCGCTTCCAGTTCGGTCAGCAGGCCCTGGCCTGGGCCGGCGGCGTCATCAATAGCATGCTGGCCAGCACCTTTGCCGGCACCTCGATGCTCTTTGGCCCGCTTGGCGCGCAACACTCTTCTTTCGGAGCTATCTTCGCGTTTCAGGTGCTGCCCACCATCATCTTCATCTCTGCTTTTTTTGCTGTCCTCTATCACATAGGGGTCATGCAGATCATCATCCGCGGCTTTGCCTGGCTCATGCAGAAGACCATGCGCATCTCCGGCGCAGAGAGCCTCAACGTCGCCGCGTCCATCTTCATGGGACAAACCGAAGCCCCACTTACCATACGACCGTTTCTTGCCAAGGCAACCCGTTCCGAACTCATGACGATCATGACCAGCGGAATGGCCCATGTCTCCGGCGGCATCATGGCCGCCTACATCCTGAACGGTGTGGAGGCCCGCCACCTGCTCGCTGCCGTCATCATGACCTCGCCTGGGACCATCCTCATTGCCAAAATGCTGGTCCCGGAGACAGAAACTCCCGCCACAGAAGGTCGCGTCACCATCCCCGTCAGCGAGCAGCACGCCGAGGAAAACCTCCTGGGAGCCATCGCCCGCGGCACCATCGACGGTGGCCGACTCGCCTTCAACGTTGGCATCATGCTCATCAGCTTTCTGGCTCTTGTCGCACTGCTCAACGGGCTCATGGGATGGGCCCATTCCCTTCTGCCCATCTTCCCTTCCAGCCTTAATCAGGTTATGGGCTGGCTCTTTGCCCCAGTCGCATGGCTCATCGGAATCCCCTGGCGCGACGCTCCGCTGATCGGCAATCTCCTCGGCACCCGTATGGTCCTCAATGAGGTCATCGCTTACGTTGCCCTTGGCACCCAGAAAGCCATGCTGCTGCCGCGTTCCTTCACCATAGCTACTTACGCGCTCTGCGGCTTCGCCAATCTTGGCTCCATCGGCATGCAGATCGGCGGCATCGGCGCCCTCATTCCCGAGCGTCGCAATGAACTGGCACGCCTCGGTTTCCGGGCCATGCTGGCCGGCACGATGGCCAACCTGATGTCCGCCTCCATCGTCAGCCTTTTTCTGCATTAGAGACAGATCGCATGCAGCCGGCAATCCCTTTTCAAGCCGGCTACGTGCGTCACTCAGGATTCGACGCCAAAGTTCTCCGGCATCTGCACAGCTACTACTTCGCCGCGCGCCGTTGCTACACCTTCGGCATAAACCGTTGACTCCACCACCACCTTGCGTCCCTTCCACTCACGCACGCGCCCGCGTATGGTCAACGCTACGCCCAGCGGCGTTGGCTTCAAATACTGCACCTGCAGCGATGCCGTGACAAACCGAAACGGCATCTCCTGACCCGGTACCACAGTACCCGAGTCTTCTGCTGAGCGCAGCATCGCCGCCGCCGCTGTCCCCGTTGAATGGCAGTCCACCAGCGAGGCAATGACCCCACCATATACAAATCCAGGAACAGCTATATGCCAAGCCTCCGGCGTAAATGTAGAGACCGTCTCGTCGCCATCCCACTCCGTTCGAATGTGGTGTCCATGCGTGTTGCGGCTCCCGCAGCCGAAACAATAGGCATACCGCTCGGGGTACAAATCCTGAATCGCCATACAGAAGCCAGTCTACTCCGAAGCTCCTTTGGATATTCCCCTGTCAAAAGTCTGCGCCCCAGGCACATCGGAGCGCAGACTTCGTACTATTCGTTCTTAGCGAGTCGTTCGCCGTTTGCTCCTGTTTGAATCTCCCGATGTCGTCCATGGATGAGTACCTGTGCTTCGTATGCAACAAGTTTCCCCTCTTTGGTAATCGACTCCACCTTCTGAATATTTCCTTTGCCTGCGCTGCTCCTCAAAGCGCTTTGCACAGCAGGTGCCAACTTTTCCAAATCCACCTGCTCTTCTACTTCCAGCAATCGTCCATCAGGAGCAAACGTGAGATCCTTCGAATGTCCGCGTACAAGCAACTCCATCTCATATTCCATCCTGCCGCCTTCCACGTCCTGCACAAAGCGTCGCACAGTGGCACCATGGCTTTGTTCTGCTGCTGCTTTTTGTACGGCGGGTGGCAAATCCATCTGCGAGATCGGTTTCTCGACTCCAAGCGCCATGGAACCGCACGCGGTCAAAAGCATACCAATCCACACACTGCTTGCATGAATGTTCACAGGTTTCACTCCCAGTGCTGGTTGCACTGAAATGGAGTATGCAGGAGCTAGCTGAAGTGATCCTGAAGAAAAGCGCGGCCTGCATCATAAACACGCTGCATTCTCCATGACTTGAGAAATCCCTAGCAGCCGTTGGAACTCCGGCTCATCTCTGCAAGCCGCGACCGCCGCAGGTCTTCATTCAGCACAATCGCCTCTGCAATCTCCCGCATTGAGCGACGTCGCTGTCTGCTTTCCCGCTGCATGGCCTTGTAGGCGGCTTCTTCATCCATGCTGAAATCTCGCTGTAGAATCCCTTTCGCCCGTTCGATATGCTTGCGAGACTCCAGCCGGTCTGATAACTCCGCATTTTCGGTCTCCAGTCGCGCTCGCTCCAGCTCCGCACCTACCAGATAGCCAATCATCGTCAAAAGGCGAACTTCCTGCTCAGTGTGCGCATAGCGCTTACGATGCTGCAGGTTGATCACACCCACCAGCTTTCCACGGCACAGAATCGGCACCGAAAGAAAGGCCTCGAAGCTATCCTCAGGCAGCTCCGGAAAGCGCTTGAATCGTGGATCCAGCAGCGCCTTTTCGGCAATCGCTACCGGCTCCCGATGCCAGCCTACCCAACCGGTGATTCCCTGCCCCAGTAGAATCCCCAAATGATCCACAATATCGGCATGTGGCGTTTTGGAGGCGCGCAGCACAAGGTGATTTTCCTCCAGCAGATAGACAAAGCACGCATCGCATCGAATCACCGTACAGGCAAATTCCACGATTCGGTTCAACACCGTATGTAAGGAATCCTTTGCCGCCATCCGGTCCACAATTTCATGCAGGATCTCCAATCCGGAGATGCTCCCGGTGCCTTCCTCCACGCTGGCATTGCCCGCGTGCGGTCGCTGCTTTTCCACGTGAATCTCCGCTCCCGCACGCTTTTTGGACACCAGAGATTGCGCATGCTCCGCCAGTTCTCGCACCAGAATGCCCATCTTCGACTGGGAGGGTTCAAAATCCGGATCCAGCGCATAGGCATGCAGACCCTCCGTCGTACTGGGCCCGATCGATGCAATCACCGTCGTACGCAGTCCTTCAAAAAGCGCTTCGGTATAGCCCATCTGCTCAGCTACCAGAAACAGATGCGCCACCTGACCGGCATTCAGGAAGAGCACCAGATCAATGTGTCCGTGCGCCAACGCAATCACCGCCTCACGCAGTGGCTGCACATCCTCTGGCAGTCCCCATCGATAGACTGGAACTCGCGTAATCGCCACATTGCGCTCTGCCAGGGCAGTCAACAACTCCGGATTCGTGGTGCCATATTCCTGCACGGCAATGTTCATGCCTTCCAGCCGCGAACCCAGCTTGGCCTCCAGCGCCGCCACCAGTGAACGCCAGGTAAACGGCTCCGGCGCCACCACCGTAATGGGCACTCCCAGCTCCCTCAACGCCGTCGAAGATTTCGGCCCACGCGCCGCAATACGGACATTGCGAAGAGCGGCCAGAAATCGTTCTCGAATACCGCGCGCCTCCACAATATCCACCAGCGTGCGTACTCCTACTCCGGTGGTAAAAACTACTAGATCAAAGGCACCGCGCATCAGCGCATCGGCAAACTCCAGAACTGGCTCATTGTTCTCGACCGCAATCTCGCGCATCGCCGGAGCAGTCAGCGGCTCTCCACCCTGCGCTTGAATCAGCTTGGACAACTCAACAGCTCGCCTGCTCTCCAGTGCGAGGACCCGTAATCCCTCCAAGCCTGTCATCTATCTTTTAACCTCTGCGGGAAGTAATTTAGCGTAAATTTCACACTCTTGATGTTTACGATACCAGAGCTTTACCCGTTCCCTTGCCGAGAAATTCAAAACCCACTCCCATGCCATAGGCGCAGTAAAAACCAGGCCAGAGGCTCAGCATTGCAGCATCGTATGCCATTGCCCATTTCATACTTCTACCATGCCAGTGTGTCGCACATTCACTGGTACAGAACTTGCCGAGCGCCCCACAGTGTCCTTGAAAGTGATTGCCCAGGCTGTTCCGTTTGATCACCTTGTCCATAGTGGCCAGGTAACACTCAATGGACCTTTGGCTCCCCTTCGATGGATTCATCCTGTTGATTATCATCGCGTTGCGCAACAGGCTCACTGCAGCGCCCAGTGCAGGGGATTCAGCAGAGACCCGTACGAGGTACAATCTGTTTTCTATGTAAAAGGTCAAGGATCAACTCTCCTCCGTATATTGACAGACCCTGCACTCGATGCGAAGCACGTAGGAGGCAGAACCTAGGCTTCCAAATCCAGAAGGAAAAGGGGATAGTGATGAATCGAAGGGAATTTCTCACTGCATCTGCGGCGGGTGCGGCACTGATGAATCCAGGCATAAGGACCTTTGCCGAAACGACCGGCGAAATTGAAGTATCGGTGGATGCGACGAAAATGGGCGCACCGGTCGCGCCCCTTGTGTTCGGCGCGTATATGGAACCCGCAACAACGCGAGTGTGGGCCGAGATGCTTTCTGACCGCAAGTTTTACCATCCCATCCGCAAGGGTGCACCGCCGCCGACGCAGTCGTTTTTTCTTCGCTTTCAGCACCCGTGGACGCCCGTTGGAACAGGCGAAGCAATTGAGATGGATCGCTCTCAACCGTTTGTGGGCAGGAACAGTCCGCACATTCGGTTGGTCGGCAGCGAGCCGCGCGGCATTCAGCAGAAAGGGTTGAGTGTCGGCGGCGGCAGGGCTTACGAGGGGCATATTTATCTGGCTGGCAGTCCCGGCGCCAGGGTCGTCGTCCGGCTGGTTTGGGGCGCCGGTCCGGGCGAGTCGCAAACCATCTCGATTCCGCCTCTGTCCACCACATACCAGAGGTTTCCACTCCACTTCCAGCCGACGACTGATAGCGAGGATGGACGTCTGGAAATCGTCGGCACCGGGGATGGTTCCTTTCATATCGGGGTCGCTTCGTTGATGCCGGCTGACAATATCGAGGGCTTTCATGCTGGGATGATTCACCATCTCAAGGAAGCAGGATTCCGGATGGCCAAGTGGCCCGGAGGGAATTTTGTCTCTGCGTATGACTGGTACGACGGCATCGGCGACCGCGACAAGCGTCCGCCGCGTCCGCAGCCCATGTGGGGTGATGCGGTCGAATCGAATGACGTGGGGATTCATGAGTTCATGTCCTTCTGCCGGTTGCTGGGAGCCGAACCGATCATCGCCGTCAACACCGGATTTGGAGAGGCGCGAGTCGCAGCCGAAGAGGTGGAGTACTGTAACGGCTCCACTGAAACACGCTTGGGAAAACTGCGCGCGGAGAACGGCCATCCAGAGCCGTTCCGTGTTCACCTCTGGACGATTGGCAATGAGATGTACGGCTACTGGCAGTTTGGCCACATGTCGCTGGATCAGTACTGGGTCAAGCACACGTACTTTGTCGAGGCGATGAAAAAGGTTGATCCTACCATCCGGGTAACGTCTGCCGCAGCCACTCCCTGCGAGAAGTCATGGGACGTTGCCGAGCAGCGCGCATTCAATGGTCCGGACATCTGGCGTCCAGCTCACCCGGACAAACTTCCCTACGAATTTGGAGGAACTTTTGACTGGGACGGATGGATGCTGGAGAAGGCGGGAGACTCCATCGACTACATCTCCGAGCACACATACTGCTATCCGGATTTTCGGTTTGACCCAGATGCGCAGCGGTTTGTGGATGCATCCGCTGAGCCTTTGCAGTTTCGCACACGGAGACTGGCCAATCGCATCGGAGAAGCCTTTGACGCCTGGCAGAAGTACGTGGAAAAGATGCCGTCTTTGAAGCAAAAAGATATCAAGTTCATCTTCGATGAGTGGGGGTGTCGGTATCGATCGCCGGATGGAAAGCGATTTCAGCGACCGCGAGGGATGGAAACACCGATTTCCTACGCACTTTTCATGCACGAGATGTTTCGACACTCAGACATGGTGGCGGCCAGTTGCCCGACGGGCAGTCTCGGCATGGTTCTGATGGATCGAACCGGCAAAGCCGTGGGATTTTCGGTGGATGGGTTGGTATTCAAGTTGATGGCTAATCACTTTTGCAATGCCACTCCACTGGCGTTGAGTGGCAATCAACCACAATTGCCGGTGAATGGTGTCACGTTTGTGGATCGCCCGATCTCTCCCGTCGGAAGCCCGACGTATCCGCTCGATATACTGGCAGCCATCTCCGCCGACCGCAGGAAATTCCTTCTTTCCGTGGTCAATCCCACGGAGAGCGAGCAGGCGTTAACAGCCCGCATCCACGGCGTGAAGCTGCGGAGTTCGGGCAGGTTGTGGCAGATTGCGCCGTCCGGCGTCGATGCTGCCAATTTGCCAGGCCAGCCTGCGGCTGTCAGGATCGAGGAAATCCCCCAGACGTCCCTGCCGGAAATGGTGAAGATTCCGCCGATC
>JAKBAG010000119.1 GCA_021809235.1 Acidobacteriota bacterium | reverse complement strand
CAGGCGCTTCTCGGCTCCGGGCTTCAGCACAATCCGGTCCACCACCGCCTCAATCGTGTGATTCTTCCTCCGGTCAAGCAGTACGGTCTCTGTCAGGTCGCGCATCTCGCCGTCAATCCGGGCACGAAATCCCTGCTGGTCCAGCTCCTCCAGCAGTTCGCGAAATTCGCCCTTGCGCCCGCGTACCACTGGAGCCATGACGGTGACGCGCTGCGCCTCAGCTCCAGTCTCGCCGGCCGCCAGCACGCGCTGCACAATCTGCTCAGCGGTCTGCCGCTGGATAGGCCGCCCACACTGCGGACAGTGCGGTACGCCCACCGAGGCGTAGAGCAGGCGCAGATAGTCGTAGACCTCGGTGATGGTGCCCACAGTGGAGCGCGGACTGCGGCTGGTCGTCTTCTGTTCAATGGAAATGGCCGGGCTCAGTCCCTCAATGGCATCCACATCCGGGCGCTCGATCTGGTCCAGAAACTGGCGGGCGTAGGCTGAGAGCGTCTCAACGTAGCGCCGCTGTCCTTCGGCATAGATGGTGTCGAATGCCAGAGAGCTTTTTCCCGAACCGGATGGTCCGGTGACGACCGTCAACTGGTTGCGCGGAATCCGCACCGAGATGTCACGCAGATTGTGCTGTCGCGCACCTCGAACCGTGATGTGCGTAATGCCCATCGCTCCCCTTTCAGTTCCCATCAGGATGTCGGAGCATCATTCTCCGCTCATTGGCCCGACTTGCTACCTATGGGACCATTCCGGGACAAGGCTCACGGGTATTCTATTTGCCAATACCTGCACCCTCCAATTTCCAGGCAATCTCTGCGACAATCCATGTGTTGATCATCAAAACGGGCGGGTGCGTATTTTTTGTTTCCAGAGGGGAACGCGGCTTCGGAGACCCCGCACGTCGAGCTGAATCATCTTCCGTTTGGATCGCAGATCGATTCCGGCGATTCCACGGAACTGGTAGTCGCCTGGGAAACCAGTACGCGTCAGGGTCGCCTGCCGGAGAAGGAGCCGTACACCGCCATGCAAAACGTTATCAATCTCGTCATGCTTGTCTGCGCAGTCTTTGCCGCGCTGGGTTTCGGTGTCCTGTCTGCATACGCGATTTGCCGCTTTGGCTTCCTGTGTATGCGTCGCCACGCTGCTTCCCAGACCGCTGCACCGGCGTTGCAGTCCCATCCGGCACCTACGAATTAGACGTCCATCCGCTTGAGCCGCCTCAGCAGACACCCTGGTTGCAGGGAAGTTTTGTACACTGGCATCCAATTTCCATTGTTTCTGCCATACTGCATGCGGGGAGCCGCATGCCTGCGCATATTTTGCAGCATGTTTTTGCAGATGCTGCATTGCGACGCGCTTGGCCGGTGCGGGCCTGGCAAGTTATTCCCGGCCCTTTTTGCGGATTTCGATATTCAGGCGTTTGATCTTCTGGTTCAGCGTAGAGAGTGGAATCCGAAACTGCTCGGCGGCCTCGGTCTGGTTCCAGTTGCAGCGCTCGAGCTTTTCCAGAATGATGCGCCGCTCGATCACTTCCATGATGTCGAACAGCGAGGCGTGGGGATTGTCCTCCAGCAGTGCGGCGGGCAGGGATCGTCCGCTGATTTGCGGCGGCAGAAGCCCGGAGTCGATCAGTGAACTGGTAGACAGGACCACGCATCGCTCAACTACGTTTTCCAGCTCACGGACATTGCCCGGCCAGTCGTAGTCGATCAGCGCGCGCATGGCATCCTGGGTGATACGTCGGGTCTCCAGCCCGTTGTCCTTTGAGTACTGCTCTAAAAATCGGTTGATCAGGAGTGGAATATCCTCGCGGCGGCTGCGCAGCGGAGGTAGATCAATGGAGATGACGTTGAGCCGGTAGAAGAGATCTTCGCGGAAGCGGCCTTCACGCACGGCCTGACGCAGATCCACGTTGGTGGCGGCCACGATGCGCACGTCGACCTGAATCTCATGGGTGCCGCCGACCTGCATGAAGCGGCGGTCCTGCAGCACGCGCAGGATTTTGGCCTGTGTATCCATGCCCATGTTCCCGATTTCGTCCAGAAACAGCGTGCCGCCGTGGGCAATCTCAAACAGCCCTTTTTTGTTGGCTACCGCCGAAGTGAAGGAGCCTTTGACATGGCCAAAGAGTGTGGATTCCAGCAGTTCGGAGGACATGGAGCCGGTGTTGACCGGAACAAAGGGCTTGTCCTTGCGCGGAGAGCCGGCATGGAGGGCCTTGGCGATCAGTTCCTTGCCGGTGCCGCTTTCGCCCAGAATCAGAACCGTGGAGCGGCTGGGTGCCACCTGGGCCACCAGATCGAAGATGCGCAGCATGACTTCGCTTTTACCGACGATGTTGGCAAAGTTGTAGCGCTGGCGGAGGGCCCGCTTGAGCTGGATATTTTCCGTCTCGGCGCGATGACGGGCAAGAGCCGAGCGGATATCGGCAAGCAGCTTTTCATTGTCCCAGGGCTTCTGGATGAAGTTTTCCGCGCCGGCCCGGATAGCGTCGACCACGTTGTCGACGGTGCCGTAAGCCGTGATCATGATCACGGGCAGTTCGGGGTAGCGCTCGTGGATCTGGGGCAGAAGCTCCATGCCGGACTGGCCGGGCAGGGCGAGGTCAAGCAAAACCAGATCGTAGAGATTCTGCTCCAGCCGCTGCAGACCGACTTCGCCATCCGGAGCCATCTCTACCGTGTAGCCCTCGAGTGAAAGCAGGACTTCGAGCGACTCACGAATGGCGGATTCATCATCTATGACGAGGATGCGGGCATCATTTTCTGCTTCCGCCGAGGGCTGTCCAATCCGAAGTGCAGGCATAATTTCAGGCATGTATGGGATTCCTTAACAGAGGGAACTCAAGAGAAAAAGTGGTGCCAACGCCGAGGGTGCTGTCGACGACGATCTTGCCGGAGTGTTCCTGGATGATGCCGTAGGTAACGGCAAGCCCCAGGCCGGTGCCGCGCCGCTCGCCGGGCTTGGGGGCGGATTTGGTGGTGAAGAAGGGATCGTAGATTCGCTTGAGATTTTCCGGCGCAATGCCCATGCCGGTGTCGGTGATGCGGGCCTCGACGTGTCCGTTGGCCGCCGTGGTGACGCGCAGGCGCCCTCCTTGCGGCATGGCGTCACGGGCATTGAGCAGCAGGTTGAGAAAGACCTGCTGGAGCTTGCCGGGATTGCCCTGAATAGTCGGTAACTGCCCATCGAGGTCCAGCTCGATTTCGATGCGGGCGGTCTTCATGGGGTGCTCGACCAGCGCGACCGTATCGCGAATGACCTGATTGAGATCGGTTTCGCGGAATTCGGTGGTGCTGGTGCGGGAGAAGTTCAGCAGGCCGCTGGCAATCTCGGAGGCACGAAAGGTCTGCTGAGTGATCCGCTCCAGCAGAGGCGCCAGCCTGGTATCGTCCTTGACCTGCTTGGTGAGCATCTGGGTGTAGGAACTGATAACGGCCAGCGGTGTGTTGATCTCATGAGCGACGCCGGCGGCCAGCAGGCCGATGGAGCTGAGCTTGTCGGCCTGGGTGAGCTGGTTTTCCAGGGCCACCCGCTCGGTGATGTCATCGACGAGGATGATGCGGCCGAGGGCGACAAAGTTGCGGCTCATCAGTGGGGCAATAGCGATGTTGGCAATGCGGGATTCCCCGGCGCGGCTGGTGAGTCGGAACTTGAGCAGGTGATGGACGCCGGACTCTCCGCTGAAGCCGTGGAAGGCATCCATGAACTCCGGCGGGAAGACCGAGTCCAGCGGCTGGCCGATGGCCTCGCTGCGGCTGAGGGCGTACATGGCCTCCATCTGCGCATTCCAGCTTTCAATACGCTCTTCCAGGTCCACGGCAAGAATGCCGACGTTGGTGGATTCGACGATGTTCTCGTTGAACTCCTTGAGCCGCTCGAACTCGTTGATCTGCTTCTCAAGCCGGGCATAGAGGCTGGCATTCTGCAGGGCGATGCCGATGTAGCTTGCCAGCGACTCCAGCAGCTCGACATCCTCGCTGGAGAGGAAATCGCCGCCGATGGTGCGGCCCAGGCCGATGACGGCAATGGTGCGGGAACTGGCCCCATCGGAGACGCGGCAGGGCAGGTAGTAATTGAGATCGAGCCTGGCCACGGTCGTCTGCTGGGCTAGCGGCAGGTGCAGGGTCTGCTGGGTGTTTTCAAAGAAGATATGGGTGCGCAGGGCATCGGAGGGCTGACCGTCGCCCTGGAAGTGGAGGAAGCCAAGATCGAGAGCCAGGGTTTCCACCGATGCCTCCATGCCGTGGCTGCGGGCCAGCCGGTAGCCGCCCTCCGGCTCGGCCAGGAAGACGGCTACACGGGCCACGAGCAGGGCGCGCGGCAGCCGTTCGACGATCGAGCGCAGCAGGGCGTCGAGGTCGGTCTCGGAGCTGAGGCCGCGGCCAAACTCGACCAGCGCGTGACGGTAGTCATAGCGATGGCGATCGAAGACCTGATCGACCCAGGTTTGAAAGCGCCGCTTGAGGGGGTCGAAAAGCTGGGCCGTGAGCAGAATGGTGAAGACCAGTCCCCACTCACGCGCCGCCTCCGGCAGGTAGTTGTGGACCCGTTCGGAGATGAGGGCGACGATGCCGAAGTAGACGGCAACCAGCGTCCCGGTGGCCAGCGTGTAGGCGACGCCGCGCTTGAAGATCAGATCGGTGTCCATGAGCCGGTAGCGGACGATGGCCCATGCAAAGGTGAGTGGCAGGAAGACCAGGGAAAGCTCGGCCACGCGCTGCAGGATGCCGTTGACCGGCACACCAAGCAGGAAGGGAATGGCATAGAGCGCGGTGAACGGAAGCACGGCCAGCAGCGTTCCGCGCGTGAGCCACTTCAACTGCTGGCGCAGCAGCGGGGTGTCGGCGTGGCGGTAACTACGCAGGAAGAGAATGGCCGAGAGGACAAAAGAGGCTGCGACGTAGCCGGTGTCAATCTGATCGAGGCGCAGGCGCAGGGCAAAGCTGGCCTGCCAGAAGAGTACGGCAAAGACCTGCAGGCTGACGATGGCAGCCGCCGGCAGATAGAGAAACGGCACCATCCAGCTGCGTCCGCGACGGCGCAGCTTCTCCTCGGGAAAGACGAGTGCAAAGTGCAGGAACAGGGCCGGCTGCAAGGCTCCCGCCACGACGTTGCCCCAGTAGATGGTCCAGTCCAGGGCATCGAGCTGACCGGTGTAGTGGAAGGCATTCAGCGCGAAGGAGGTGAGGCAGAAGATGTAAAAGTGGGTGGCGCGCGGCGCGGTCCAGCGGCGGAAGAGCACATACAGCCCGATGGCAAGGTAGATGAGGCCAATCAGACGCGCCAGCTGTCTCAGGCTTGTATCGGCCGGGATGGGAATGACCACGACAGGAGCATCGAGGGCAATGCCGCGACGGATGATGGTGTAATTTGCCTTGCCGTAGACGTCAGTGTGCTTGAGCTCACGGTTGAAGTCGGCAGCAATCTCAACCGGATGATTGTTGACGGCAATCAGCAGATCGCCCGGCTCGATGCCGGCCAGGGCACCGGGTCCGCCGCTGCGGACATGCACGGCGATGAGTCCATCGACGGCACGACCATTGGCAATGGAAGAGACTTCCGTCCAGGTGACACCGTCGTCAGGCTGCTGGTAGACCGACTCCTGCAGGAAGTTGAAGACCGCGAGCAGGACCAAAGCCACAGTGGAGAGTGCGAGCACCGTGGCAAGGAGCCGTTTATATAGATGGGTCTCCATCCGATTCAGTCCTGAACCTGTCACTGTATGCACGTTTCATGCCATTGCCGGAGCCAGGGGGCATGTCTCTGCATCGCAAAGAGTTTGTGTTCAAAATGCAACAAAATGGTGCATTTGAACCGAAGTGCACTTCCGGTCCTCATGCTTGGACGGGGAAGGGAGTCTTGTCAGTAGCAATCTGATCTACGATTACTTGTATCTTGATCCATATTTTCATATTGCAGGGAAAGGTCAACATTTTGAATCGCTTTTCTGTCCGTAGGTGGCATTGGGGCCATGTTTGCGCTGGTGGTGATGTTCGGCGATGTAGGGTGGAAGGGGATCGGCGGCCAGACCGAGGAGCTGGGTTCGCCAGGCGAGGCGGGCGATGAATTCAAGTAGGTCGGCATGCTCGACGGCCTCTGCCGGGGTGCGTCCCCAGGCGAAGGGAGCGTGGCCGGCAACGAGGACGCCGGGGGTGGAGATGGGGTCCAGCTGCTGGGTGGCGAAGAGTCGGGTGATGAGGCGGCCGGTCTCCAGGACGTAGCCGTTGCCGACGGCCTGGGGGCTGAGATAGGCGGTGACGGGTACGGCGGTGGAGAAGTAATCGGCGTGGGTGGTGCCGAAGCAGGGGATGGCTCGGCCGGCCTGGGCCCAGGTAGTGGCGAACTCGGAGTGGGTGTGGACGACTCCGCCGATCTGGGGGAAGGCGCGGTAGAGTTCGAGGTGGGTTTCAAGGTCGCTGGAGGGTCGGAGGGTGCCTTCGACGAGCGTACCGTCGAGGTGCGTGAGCACGAGGTCGGAGGCGGTGAGGCGGTCATAGGGAACGCCGCTGGGCTTGATGGCAACGATGGGCTGGCTGCCGTCGGCGGGGCGATGAATGCCGCTGGCATTGCCGAAGGTGTGGAGGGCAAGGCCGCGGGCGGCAATCTGCTGGTTGGCGTCGAGCACTTGCGCGCGCAGTTCAGGCAACAGCATGGGATCTCCGTGAGGGAAGCGGGGATGGTGGTTGAGGGCACAAGCCCGGGGTGTTGGCGTCAGGAATCCTATGTAGGTTTAGCATACGCAGAACGATAAGGGATGGTTCCGCAAGCAGTGTAGCAGCAGGGCGGGGAAGGCCGAGTTCAGTGGAACGAGAAAATATCCTGTTGATGAGAGCCTCTGGATGTAAACCTGGCTTGCGGGGGGGCGTCTGATGGTAGTGAGATGGCAGCAACGACGACAACGCTGAGCAACATAAGCGAGCGATGGATGGCCACGAACGATGCGCCCGAACAAGCGGGCTTTGATGCGGTGGCGCGGGAGTACCGGCCACAGATTTATCGATTTTTGCTCTCATCCCTCCGGGATCCGGAGATGGCAGAGACCCTGACCCAGGAATGCCTGCTGAAGGCACATCGGAATTGGGCGGGATTTCGGGGTGAGTCGCAGGTGCTGACCTGGCTGCTGCGGATCGCGATTAACCTGCAGAAGGACCAATGGCGGAATCGGCGGCTGCAGTTCTGGAGGCAGACAACGACGCACGCGGTGGACGTGAGCGAGGCCGGTAACTGGCTGGCCAGCAATGCGTCCAGTCCGGAACAGCAGGTGGCAGCCCGCGAGCAGGTGAAGCTGGTGTGGCGGGCGGTGGAGAAGCTGAGCGGCCGACAGCGAACGGTGTTTCTGCTGCGGCATGTGGAAGAGATGGAGATTGCCGAGATTGCCGAGACGACGGGATTGAGCGAAGGGACGGTGAAGGCACATCTGTCCCGGGCAATGGGGCGTGTGCGCGCCGAACTGGGGGGACGATGAGCGAGCGAAATCAAAGGCAGATTAGCGATGAAGAGCTGGGGCAGGCGATTGGATACTTTCGGCAAAGCGTGACGGCGTGGAGCGAGGCCGAGTCTGGCCGGGTGCGGATTGTGCGGCAGCCAAAGAGCAGCCGGTTTCCGGCGTGGCTGACCTGGTCGATGGCAGGCACTGTGGCTGCCGCCTGCGCGGTGTGGGTGCTGATGCTGGCCGGAGGGCAGCATACTGGTCGGCAGCAGGCGATGCAGGCAACCGCTACGGCACCGAAGGCCGCCATGCCGGCTGCGACCTCAGCTGAGGAGCCGACACGGGCAATGGCGTCGGCAGCGGACAAGCGGGACACAGCACAGGCGGCTGCGATCACGACGGAAGCGGCGGGAACGGGGCCGGATGTAGCCGCTGCGAGCCAGGTCCGAAGGAAAAGCGGCAGCGCGGACGAGGATGAGCAGCTGCTGGCCGACATCGATCGTGATATTGCACAAGGTACACCGCAGGCGCTGGCGCCGATGGCGGGTTGGATGGGCGACTCTGCAGAACAGTAGTTGCAACGGCAGCCCGGGACGGATGGTCAGGAGCCGGGGCGCCAATTGCCCGAACAGAGCGGAATGGAGATGAATATGAAGCGCTTGATTTGGACGACAGTTTGCGTAGTTGCGATGGTTTTGCCTGGGTTGGGACAGGCAGCGTGGGCACAGCAGCAGGGGCAGGGTGGTCCGCTGATGGGCCTGGGTTTGCGCGGCAAATGGTGGGATCGGCCGATGCTGGTCCGTCGGCTGGGATTGACGCCTGAGCAGCGCGTGCACATGAATGAAATTCTGCAGCAGCATCGGCTGCGGCTTGTGGATCTACGCGGCGAACTGCAGAAGGCAGAGATTGAACTGGAGCCGATGGTGAATGCGGACCAGCCGAACGATGGTCAGATTCTGGCGCAGGTGAAAAACGTAGCTGAGGCCAGAGCGCAACTGGAGGTAGCGAATGCGCGATTGCTGCTGGATATTCGTCACCAGTTGACGCCGGAGCAGTGGCAGACGATGCGACAGTTGATTGCTGAGCGTCGTGCGCAGATCGAAGAGCAGCGCATGAACGGTATGGGCAACGGGATGAATCGCATGGGACCGGCCACAGGCACAGCACCGGCCGATGGCTCGCCGGATGGCGCGAATCTGCCGCCGATGCCGAAGAATGCCAATCCGCCCCAGTAACTAATGCGGTAGCTGCGCGTACAGTCCCACACCGCGTCATGCATGTCGTT
>JAKBAG010000118.1 GCA_021809235.1 Acidobacteriota bacterium | reverse complement strand
CGCGCCCGTAGGTAGGCAGTACGCCCACCACGCCGCAGTAGCTGGCTGGCTGCCGAATGGAGCCGCCTGTATCCGTGCCCAGCGTTGCAACGGCCAGGTTGGCCGCTACCGCAGCCGCCGAACCACCGCTGGAGCCTCCCGGAACCCGCTCCAGATCCACCGGATTGCGCACCGGTCCGTAGGCCGAATTCTCGTTCGAGGAGCCCATCGCGAACTCATCGCAGTTCAGCTTGCCCAGCAGCACGGCGCCAGCCTGGCGCAGTCGCGTCACCGCCGTGGCATCGTAGGGCGGCCGATAGCCCTTCAGAATGCGAGAACCCGCCGTGGCCACTGCCCCGCGCATGGTCAGCACGTCCTTCACCCCGATGGGAATGCCCGCCAGCGGCGGCAGCGGATCACCCTTGGCAGCCAGTGCATCCACCTGAGCAGCCTGCTCCATCGCCTGCTCGCGGGTCAATGCCAGATACGCATTGATCTGGGGATTGAACGCATCAATTCGCGCAAAATATCCCTCGGCAATCTGACTGGCGCGCTCCCTGCCCTCGGCAATGGCGGCACGCAAGGTCCGTATGGAACGCGGCTTTTCCCGCAACTGGCTCATGCTCTCTCCTGCAATTCCTTCTTCACTCCTGTTGCGTCCACGGGCTGCATACGCTTGCCCCTCAGGCTGCGTCATCGTTCAATAACCTTGGGCGTCTTGAAAAACGCGCCATCCGTCTCCGGAGCTGCAACCATCACACTGGCTCGATCCAGCGAAGTGACCGGAATATCTGGCCGCAGCATGCCACCCTCGCCGTCAGCAGCACCCTCGGGAAACAGGTCGCTGACCTGCGCCATCGGCTCCACGTGGCTTGTATCGATCTGGCTCAGCTGGTTCACATATCCCAGAATGGCATTCAGGTCGCGCTGCATCCGCTGCTTTTCCGCTTCGCCCAGCTCCAGGTTAGCCAGCTCTGCTACCCGTTCCACATCGGCTATCGAGACTTCTGCACTCATCGTTACCTGCCTCACACAAACTTCCGGAAAGTTCAGTATAGATTCCTGCCCCAGCTGACCCTTGTATTTTCTATTGCCGCGTCATGGATCCAGCCCTGCAACCAGCCGTGTGATACGTTTAGGCCATAGTTTTGCCGACCATAGTACACTCCGGCATCCACGCATCCAGTGCCGGGAAACTCTGTAGGCAAAGACGGCAAAATCTATTCTCGATCCATTCCCGGCAGGCCGTGGCCACTGCAAAGCTACGAAATCCAGGAAATCCTAGGGGGCATTGTGAGGGCAGCATCGCAGACACAGCTTGCAACACGCATCATGCGGGGAATACTTCCTGCGCTGATTGGTCTTGGCTCAGTGGCGGGAATGGCACTCACGCAGAATTCTGCCGTTCCCACTCCGATCTCCGTACTGGGCCACAACCCAGGCGATGACTACTACCTGGCCAGCTACGAGGAGGAGATTCAGTACTTCCATGCGCTGGCCGCCCACTCGGACCGTATCCGCATGGTCACCGTGGGCAAAACCACGGAAGGACGCAATATCGAGGTGGCCATCATCTCCTCGCCGGAAAATCTGGCCCGGTTGGACGAGTGGAAGGCCGATACCAAGCGGCTCTCGATGGCCGACGGACTGGACGACGCATCGGCCAGAGCGCTCGCCGAGAAGGCGCGTGTCATCATCCACATCGACGGTGGCCTGCACGCCAATGAAGTGGCCGGGCCACAGCACTCCATGGTACTGGCCTACAAGCTGCTCTCGGCGCAGGGCGATCCGGAAGTGGACCGCATCCTGAACAACGTCGTTCTGCTGCTCTACCCGACGCTGAATCCCGACGGGCAGGATATGGTCGTCTCCTGGTATCGCAAAAATCTGGGCACGCAATACGAGGTCAGTCCCATGCCCTGGCTCTTTCAGGACTATGTGGGGCACGACAACAATCGCGACGGCTACATGCTGAACATGAAGGAATCGCAGGTGGTGGCAAAGACGGAGCTGGAGTACAGTCCGGCCATCTTCTACTGCCAGCATCAGACTGCGCCGTTTCCGGCACGCATCTGGATTCCGCCATTCTCTGATCCCATCTCGTCCAACATCAGCCCCTACGTGCGGAGCTGGTTCAACGTGGTGGGAACCGGTATGGCTGCCTATCTGAACGAGCACCAGATGCCGGGAGCGATCAGCGAATCGGAGTTTGACAACTGGTATCCGGGATTCGTCGACTACGCTGGCTCATTCCGCAACGAGATATCCTTCTTCACCGAGACGGCGCTCTATCGCTACGCCACACCGCGCTTCTACACCGTGGATGAGTTCCCGAAAAGCATGCAGGATCTGAAGGCGCTCACCATGTACACCACGCCCTGGCAAGGCGGCTGGTGGCGGCTGAAGGATGCCGTCAACTATATGGTGGCCGGTTCCATGTCCGTGCTGGACACATCCGCACGGTACCGCGAGACACTGCTCTATAACCAGTACCAGGCAGCGCGCGACAACATCCGCCGCTATTCCCAGGCGCCACCTTACGCCTATGTGATTCCCAGCGTGCAGCGCGACGTGCCAGAGGCTGCGCATCTGGCAGAGATCATGCAGGAAAACGGCCTGCAGGTGCATGGCGTCGCTGGCGCCTTCACCGCGAACGGACGCAAGTACCCCGCAGGTTCATGGGTGATCCTGATGAACCAGCCCTACTCCGCCATGGCCAAGGAGTTATTCGAGATTCAGCGCTATCCAGACGCGCTGGGCGAGGGCGGCATGAAGGCTGTGGATCTGCCCTATGACGTGACCGGCTGGACGCTGCCCCTGCAGATGGGCGTCGAGGTCGATGCCGTCACCGATCCGATTCCTGCCGAGCAGCTCGGCAACCTCAAACTGCTCACCAAGATCGATCTGCCACCCGGAAAAATCGATGGTGCAGGTACGGTCTTTCTCCTCAGCCATCAGGCCAATGCCAGCCTGCGTCTAATCAATGATGTACTTGCCAATGGCGGTTCGGTAGCGGTGGATAAGGATGCCGCGAAGACCCCCGATGGCATGGAGACCGGCGCGCTGGCTATCAGCGGCATCGGTCATGCAACCGCAGCCAGTTTGACTGCGAAATACGGCGTTTCTGCAATGGCTATCGATCGCGTACCGAGCCACGCGATCCCGCTGCATGCGGCCCGTGTCGGCCTCTATCGACCATGGCAGCCTTCGATTGATGAAGGATGGACGCGCTGGATTCTGGAGCAGTATGGATACAAGCCGATCAGTCTCTACAACGCCGACATGCGCGCTGGCGACCTCAACAGCCGCGTCGATGTCATCCTCCTGCCCGACATGCGCGCCGCTTCCCTGGTCAACGGCTTCAAGCCCGGCATCGTACCCGGAGAATATGCCGGTGGACTCAACGAAGAGGGACTCGCGAGCCTGCGCGAATTTGTGCAAAACGGCGGTACTCTGCTGGCTTTCAATCAAACTGCTTCCGCGCTGATCCCACTCTTTTCCCTGCCAGTGAAGAACGTGCTGGAAGGGGTGAAAAGCGACAAGTTTTTCTGCTCCGGAGCCTTGCTGCGCGTCAATACGGAATCGCGCGACCGGCCTATCCTCTACGGCCTGCCCGCTGAGCTTTCCGTCATGTTTGAGCGCGGCCCCGCCTTTGCCACTTTGCCCGGATTCAAAGGCGCCGTTCTCGCTCGTTATCCCACCGGATCGAATCCACTTGAAAGTGGCCTGCTGCTCCATCCGGAGGCCATTGAAGGCAAGATCGCGGCCCTGGAACTTTCCTACGGACAGGGGCGTATCTACCTTTATGGATTCAAACCGCAGTGGAGAGCGCAGTCGCACGGAAGCTACAAGTTTTTCCTCAATGCACTCTACAAAATGGATGAGCCGCCTTTTGCGCCAGTCAATCCCGGTGCGGACAAACCGCTTCCCGGCAAACCCGTGCAGGCGGAATAAGCCGGTTCTGGCATGCGCCGGGGAAAGGTTCCCACTTTGAACCCTACCTTGACCCGGCGCGCGCCCATCCCCTCGTCTCGACTGGATACACTGCTGCTCACCGTCTGCGCCGCATCACTGCTCGTCATCCATATCGCCATGGGCAACGGATATGGCTTTCACCGCGACGAGTTGCAGTTTCTCTATGATGCGCGCCACCTCCAGTGGGGCTTCGTCGCGTTCCCGCCGCTCACCTCGTTTTGTGGACGCATCGCCATTGCGCTCTTCGGCATCTCGCCGCAGGTTCTGCGGATTCCTGCCGCCATCGCCAATGCTGTTTCGCTTGTGCTCACCGGGCTGATCGCGCGCGAGCTGGGCGGACGGCGCGCGGCGCAACTGCTGGCTCTGGCAGCGGCATTTCCTGCTTGTCTGCTGCTCAGTTCCCTGCTCCAGTACAACACCTTCGACATGCTGGCGTGGCTCACCATCGCTCTCTTCGCGGCGCGCCTGCTGCGCACCGCCGACCTACGCAACTGGCTCGGCATCGGAGTCGGCATCGGCATCGGAGTCCTGTCCAAATACACCATCGCATTCCCGGTCGCGAGCCTGCTCGTCGCCGTCCTGCTGCTGCCTTCGCAGCGCCACGCTCTGCGCAGTCGCTGGTTCTGGCTTGGCGGCCTGGTCGCCACCGCCATCGCCTCGCCAAACCTGCTCTGGCTCGCGCATCACCACTGGATCACCCTACAGATGGAGCACTCGATCCACCTGCGCGATGTGCGCCTCGGTCGCGGCAACGGATTCTTCTCTGATCAGATCAAGTTCACACTGCTGGCGTTCCCGCTTGCCCTCGCAGGACTCGTCTCGCTCCTGCGCAGCGCGCACTTCCGACTGCTCGCCGCGCTTTACCTCGGCCCGCTTCTGCTGCTTACGCTGATGAAGGCGCGGGGATACTATCTGCTTCCTGGCTATCCTCTGCTTTTCGCCGCTGGCACCGTCGCCCTGGAACGCACTTTGGCGCAGCGTCCAATCTGGCTGCGCATTGCCGCGCGTTCCGCGCTGCTCGTCGCCTTCGCGCTCAATGCAGCCGCCGTTGTCTGGACCTATCTGCCCATCTGGCCCGTTGGGTCACCGGCATGGAAGTGGCAGATGGCCAACAACTCCGACATGGCCAACGAAGTTGGCTGGCCGCAGTTTGTCGCTCAGGTGGCCGCCGTGCGCGACGCGCTGCCCGCTGCCGACCGCCAGCATCTGGGCGTCGTCGCCAACAACTTCGGCGAAGCCGGTGCGCTTGACCTCTACGGCCCGGAGTTTCACCTGCCCACACCGATCAGCGCCGTCAACGACTTCCACGCGCGCGGTTACGGGTCGTTTCCGCCTGACCCGGTCATCGTCGTCGGCAGCACTCTCAAGAACCAGCTCAAAAACTTCCAAAGCTGCTCCGTAGTCGCCCGCACCGTGCTTCCCTACGGCGTACACAACGAAGAGACGGACGATGAGCCGGAGATTCTGCTCTGCCGTCATCCGCGTTACCCATGGCTGCATATCTGGGCACGCGTACAGGAGTTCGGTTGAAACAATCGCAGTGTGCGGGCAATCTGCTATCGTTCTTTCGTTCGTCAATTTCCCGCTCGGAGCTGTCATGCGCATCTTTTTTCCACTGGTGTTGATCCCCTGCCTTGCCGTCGCAGCACAAACCCCTCAGACGACCACTGCGGCTACAGCCGCACAGCGCGACACCACCTTCATCGACGCCAACGGCACAGCGCACATCACGCGCATCGTTCCCGTGCCAGACGATATCAGTCCGCAGGCACAACACGATGTCTCCCGTGCGCAACCGGATGCGACGCCGCCAACCCCGCTGGCGCAACGCCGCAAAGGCACCGACGCCTGGCAACTGACCGCCCGCGACGCGTGGCTCAAGTTGTATCCGGCAACGATCACCAACACTTCGATTGCCGGCGTGCCTGTGCGCGTCATTCAGCCCGGCAACGCTAACCCTGCGCTGCGGAACGATGTTCTGCTCAACGTCCATGGCGGCGGTTTTGACTCGGATTCCGGCTCGTACACAGAGACCGTGCCCATCGCCGGCATGACCGGCGTACGCGCCATCGCCGTGCTCTATCGACTTTCGCCCGAGCACGCATTCCCCGCCGCCGTGGACGATGCCATTGCCGTCTACAAGGATCTCCTGAAGACACACAAGCCCAGCCAGATCGTCCTGTACGGAACCTCCGCCGGAGCTATCCTCACCGGCGAACTTGCCTCCCGCATCAAACAGCTCGGCTTGCCTGAGCCGGCAGCACTCGGCATCTTTTCCGGCTTTGGCGACTTCACGCGCGCCGGCGATTCCGGCAATCTCTTCACCATCTCGGCGAATGGCTTCGCCGGACCACTGGCTCCGGTCCATGTTTCCACGGTGCTGACCACATATGTGGGCAAAACCAGCCGTCGCGATCCGGTGCTCTCGCCCATCTTCTCTGACCTGCATGGAATGCCGCCAACTCTGTTTGTCACCAGCACGCGCGACATCCTGCTCAGCGGAACAGCCAATCTGCATCGCGCTTACCTCAACGCTGGCAATGACGCGAGGCTGATTGTCTTCGACGGGCTGCCACACGCCTTCTGGTATAACTCTGCTTTACCGGAGGCGATCGAAGCCAATCACGACATGGCGAGCTTTTTTGTACACGCGCTGACGCACTGACGGTCACTGGCTGGTGAGTTGAGCGATGCGGATCAACCTTCTTTTGAATCTTGCACTGGCAGTCCTTTGCTTGACGTGCGCATCCCTTGCTGCGCAACCTGGTTTTCCTGCAAGCAGCTCCAGCTATACCGGCTCAGAGGCATGCCGGAAATGCCATGCAGAGGAGTACTCCGGATGGAGACAAACCAGGATGGCCAATGTGGTGCTCGATCCAGCGCTGCATCCGGATGCCGTCCTGGGGGACTTCGCGCATCCCGATCCCGCGCGAACTTTCGACATTTCTCAGGTGGCCTTTGTCTATGGCAGTCACTGGAAGCAGCGCTACTTTGCACGCATGATCGACCCCAATACCGGGCTACCCGATTACTACGTCCTGCCCGCTCAATGGGATGTAGCAAAGAAGAAGTGGCTGCCTTACCACGTGCCGCATAACGCCGACTGGTGGGTCCCACACTACGGCGCAACCAACCAGCAGCGCCCGACCGGACCGCTCTGCGACGGCTGCCACTCCGTCAACTACAACATACGAACCCATCAAGTGACCGAGTGGAATGTTGGATGCGAGAAATGTCATGGACCGGGCAGTCAGCACGTTGCCCATCCCACCAAAGCCAACATCGTCAACCCTGGCACGCTTGACTCTGTGCGGGCCAATGACACCTGTATTCAATGTCATAGTCAAGGGCGGCCACTCGCCAACCCCATCTCCGCCGAGCCAGGCGATACCCATCCGCAGTACTACGACTGGCCTGTCGGCTACCTGCCCGGCGAACGTCTTGCTGACCACTGGCGGCTGGAAGAGCTACGCTACGGCGTTACCAATTTCTACCAGTTTGCCGATCTTTCCGCACACAAGAACCGCATGCAGGGCAACGACTTTGTACAGAGCAATATGTATCATCGCCAAATACGCTGCTTCGATTGTCACGACGTCCACAGCCATCAAAACCCCTCAAACCTTATCGCACGCGGCAACCAACTCTGCCTCACCTGCCACACGTCGAAGAATCCAGCAGGCCTGAAAGGCACGGTTTCAGAACACACGCATCATGCACCAGACAGCGCTGGAAGCCAGTGTACGGCATGCCATATGCCACGGATCGCTGAAACGCTCAAGGGGGCTTATGTCAGCAGCCACACTTTCCGCTTTCTCTCGCCAACTCTGACGGAGCAGTTCGGCATCCCGAATCCATGCACCAGCTGCCATACGGACAAATCCAATGAATGGGCGCTTGGCCAGCTTCGCACATGGAAAAATATTTCGCCTTGGCGAGTTGCCAACTGAACACTTCAGAGTCCAAACCGATCTTTGCATCTTTCCATCATGAACTGATGTACTTTGAAGCAAGGTCCATGCAAATGGGCTGTGAAGATAAGCGTTGCAAACTATCAAATGGCAGTAATCGTTCATGACAACTTCATCGTTCCTCAGCGTGTTTGCTCACAACTGGACTGCGGAGATTCTCCCCGCTCGTCCACTCATCCTGCCGCCGCGTCACCACACCTATCCTGCTCAAGTGGAGGAGGTGGAACGCGGCGCGCTGGAGGTGATGATTTCGCCGAACAACGGCGATTTGTTTCTGGCTACCTTCGCGCTTGGATTTCGCGATCCCATCGTTCCCACCGGTCTTTGGTCTGCTCCCAACCCTGAAGAAATCTGTGCGCTCTCCGGCGGCTATGCATACATCGTTTCCGTTCACCAACCCGAGCGCTTCGTGATGCTTCCCATGCGACCCGTGCTTTCCGTTCACGCAGCGGAGCAAGCCGGTCTTCTGCTTTTTGTTGGCAATCGCGACATACTAGGCTGGAATGCCGCAGGACTGGCATGGGAGGCAAAAGGAGTCTCGTCGGAAGGCATCACCGTCAACTCCATCGGACCAGACACACTCCGCGGAACGGGATGGGAGATGCGCACAGATCGGGAGTTTGACTTTGCGCTGGACCTGGCCACAGGCACTCTGCAACGAAAGCCGTAACCCGATACAGTGAATGGAGAGGACCTGCATGCATCGCTACCTTGCCCTGCTCCTGATCGCACTTTGCCCTGCAGCACTGCTGGCCGCTAGCACAGGCGCCTGGCTGCGCCGTGTACCTGATGAGGATCATCGT
>JAKBAG010000117.1 GCA_021809235.1 Acidobacteriota bacterium | reverse complement strand
GATGAAGGTAGAGACGCAGGGAACACCGAGCGCCATGGCCTCCATCAATGCGACCGGCAGCCCTTCGGCAAAGCTGGCAAGAACGAAGAGATCGGCGCGTGCGACACGGGCCAGCGTGGAGGCGTGGTTGAGTGCACCGGCCCACTCAACCTGCGCGGCGAGGCCGAGCGAGGCGGCAAGGGAGTGGAGCGCGGGACGGTCGGGTCCGTCACCGATGAAGACGAGCCGGAGCCGATTGCGCGGGGTGAGCGCGGCGAAGGCTTGGAGGAGAATGCGCTGACCTTTGGCCGAGACGAGCCGTCCGGTGCAGAGGATTTCCAGCGGTTGCTCCGGGTCATGCGGTTGCGCCGGTGGCAGGTTGAGCAGGGAAGGCTCGACGCCGAGGCGCAAAACGAAGGTCTTGTGCTCGGCTTCGGGGACGATGCGCAGAATCTGCGAGCGCGTGTAGTGGCTGATGGCAAAGATACGCGTGGCAGAGAGTATTTTTTCGCGCAGCCATGCAGGGGTTTCGTTGTGAAATTCACCGGGACCGTGAAGCGTGAGCGACCAGGGGATTTGCCAGCTTTGGGCAGTGAGCAATGCAACGCTGGAGACGGGACCGCCAAAGTGAACATGCAGATGATGGAGAGCGTTTCGGCGCATCCAGCGGCCAAGCAGAAGCGCCTCCGCCAGATAAGCCAGGCGAAGGGACCAGGCGACCGAAGCGCGTGGCATGGCTGCTACGGTGCGAAGTCCGCGCAGTGCGACGGCTGGGTGCGTGAGCAGCGCAGCGAGTATGGAGAGCAGTCGGCTGAGCCAGGCAGCGGCGGTGCGGAGCAGAGAAGTGTCGCGAGGCGGCTTCAGGGAAAACGTGGCTGCGGCTTCCTGTTGTTCTTCGTGAGGAAGCTGGCTGAATGGTCGGTCGGGAGGATTGATGGAAGCGGTGTGAATCTGGAATCCACGCGCGCGGAGAGCCATGATTTCGCGCAGAAAAAAAGTATGAGAGACGGCGGGATAGACGCTGAGCAGGTAGGCCAGACGTGGCGAAGACGCGGCAGACGAGCAAGCGTTGGAGTGGAGCGCGGCGCGGTCGGTCAAAGTGTGGTCAGTATAATATGCCATCGAGTGGGCCAGATGCGAGATCGAGGCATTATGACAATGGGAAGTGGATGGATGCGTGCGGCCATGGTGCTGGCGATCTGTGCAACGGCGGCCGGTACAGTTGCCTTCGGCTGGCATCGTGCGATGGAAGAGTCCGGTGTGACCCAGGTTTCACTGACCGATGTGGTGATTGAGCGGGCAGCGACCAGACCGGGAATCAATCTGGGCGAGCAGAATTTTTACGATTCCGGGCAGATGCTGCGGAATCTGGTGAGCCGGAATCCTGGCTTTGAAGGCATGATCTATCGCTCAGTGGTGCACTGCGACCAGCAGCAGGCAGCCTGCACAGAGACACAGGGCGGCGTGAAGTGGCCAGCCGGCTTCTGGGATGGTGGTGAGTATGCCGTGCTGGTACGAAGACTGGGCGGGGCGACGGATGTGTATGGCGCGGCTACGGCCCATGGTCGCATTGGTCAAAGCATGCCGACTGCGGCAGGCTATCGCGTGGAGCCGGCAAGCGGTGGGGCGATGGAGCCGGGAGACTGGGTGCGGCTGAGCCGGGATTTTCCGGGCGACCCGGCTGCTGGCTGGTGGACAAGTCTGCATGGCGGCGCACGGCTGAGCGCCGAGCGCAGGGATCTGTCTGCGGAGACGCAGGGCCACCAGGCGCTGCGCGTGGAGGCAGCCATGCCGGGCGAGCAGGCGGAGGTGACCTCGTACTTCGACTCCATGGCTGGGCATCGATTTCTCCGCTTCCATGGCGGGTATGTCCTGCGTTTTCGCGCCAAACCGCTGGCCGGGGTCACGCGTCTGCATGCGGAGGTGGGACGCGAGGGCGAGCCGGAGTTTTTTTCCCGCGAGATTGCCTTGCGCTCCGGCTGGCAGGATTACAGCTTCCCCTTTGACGCCGAAGACCGGGGACAGCCGGGAACCGTGAAGCTGAGTTTTATGGTGGAAGGAGCCAGCCTGCTGCTGGACGATGTTTCGCTGGAGGCAGCCAGCCCGGAGGCGAATCCGACGGCATTTCGGGATGAGGTGGTGAGCACGCTGCGGGCACTGCATCCGGGGGTGATGCGGCTGATGGCCGGCGAGCAACTGGGGGCACCGATGCGCGAACTGCTGGCGCCGCGGATGGCGCGGCAGCGGACGGGCTTTTCGGTGTGGTCCGTGCGCCAGGAGGATGTGTCGGTGGGTGTGCCGGAGTTTCTGGAACTGTGCCGCGCCGTGGGAGCCGAGCCCTGGATCGTGATTCCGATGAGCACCGACGCAGCTGAGGCCAGGCTGCTGGCGCAGTATCTGGCTGGAGACGGCACCAGCGAGGGTGGTGCGCTGCGCGCAGCCGAGGGGCAGGCCGAGCCGTGGACGCAGATCTTTCCCCGGATCCATCTGGAGATGGGAAACGAGGCATGGAATGGCATCTTCCACGGAGAGTCGATGGAGGATGCGGGTGCCTATGGCGCGCAGGCGCGGCAGGTGTTTTCAGCATTTCGCCGGGAAGCTGGCGAGAAGGCTGGCAGCTTTGATCTGGTGGTGAATGCGCAGGCAGGAGTGCAGCGGTTGCCGGAGGCCCAGGATGCGCTGACGCTGGAGGCCAGCGAGGTGGCCGATACGCTGGCGATAGCGCCGTACATGATGCATCGGGTGGATGCCGGGGCGACGGATGCCGAGCTGTTTGATCCACTCCTGGCTGAGCCGGAGTACTTTGCCACGCATGGGCTGCTGGCGGAGGCGCGACAGGCAGCTGGACGGAAGCATCTGGCTGTGTATGAGGTGAATCTGCACTCCACCGAAGGCCAGGCCAGCCAGACCGCGCTGGACAGGCTGACTCCGTCCCTGGCCGGAGGTCTGGCCGTCAGCGATCTGATGCTGCGCATGAAACGGGATTTCGGTGTGCGCGATGCGATGGTCTTCAGCCTGCCGCAGTACGAATTTCGCCGCGACGATGGCAAGCAGGTGCGGCTGTGGGGAACGGTGGTGGACATGGGACCGACGATGCGCCGCCGTCCGCTGTTTGAAGCGGAGGCGATGCTGAATGCGGCAATCCAGGGCGATATGGTGCGCGTATCCGTTGGGGGAGCCAATCCGGCGCATGGGGTGGCGCGTGGCAATGATGGCGTGGAGATGAAGTCGGCGCATGATCTGGATTTCTTTGGATTCACCGCCCGGCAGGGGCAACGGCAACATGCCGTGCTGGTGGTCTTCAATCTGTCCCGAACGGAGGCGCATACGATGCAGGTGCAGGGCGTGGATTCCGGGGCAAAACTGCGCTGGAGTCGGCTGGGTGAGGGAGATCCGGCAGCTTCGAATGAAAATTTTTTGCAGGTGAAGGAAGAAACAGGCGTGAATGTTGGAGGAAAGTTGACGCTGCCCGCCTGCTCGCTGACCATTCTGGAGTGGGAAAGGTAACCGGCGAACGCTCCGGATGGGGTGACTCCGGCTGTGCGAGTAACCTTCGATTGCCAGTCAGGGTAATACAGATTTTGATTACTATCGTTGTAGTTTTTAGCCCTTTAGCCGGTTTTAGCTGCTGAATTTGTCCAGTTCTGTGAGTAGATATTCCCATAGATTTGATCAAGTCTTTCAAAATAAAAGACATAATGGATTTCACTCCTGAGGCGATGTGCGGCTTCGGGGAAGGGATGCTGCGTGGCTTCCGGGTGAAGAAGGTAACCACCTGGAATGCTCCGAAGTGGCATATACGATACCGATTCGGGTGACTTGATTCCTACTTAACTGTCATTGTTTTCAATCAGTTTCACTCATAGTCTGGAAACATTGAAGGGCTGGCTGACGACTGACCTGTTCGGGGAAACAAGGAAACAGGCAGAGCGACAGCAAGGGGAAGCCCGGTTTCTGACCCGGTCCGAAGGGAAGACGGGGTCAGAAGAGAAAGCAGGAAGTATGCAGGCTCAGTTCAAGCACTCTGTTTCCGTGATGGGATTGCCTCTGGCTCCGGTAACGCTTGGGGAAGCGGTTGACCGGATCGACGCTATGGTTCAGAGCGGTGAGACGCACCAGGTGGCGACGGCCAACCTGGACTTCTGGCTGAACAGCACGCGGGATCAGCATCTGCATCGGATTCTGGCCGGCTGTGACATGGTGGTGGCCGATGGAATGCCGCTGGTGTGGGCGTCGCGGATTTTGGGCGACGCGCTGCCGGAGCGGGTGACGGGTGTGGACCTGGTTCCTGAGGTGATCGCGATGAGCGCTCGCAAGGGGTACCGGGTGTTTCTGCTGGGCGGACGCGAAGGTGTGGCGGAGCGTGCAGCGGCGATGTTTGCCGCGCAGTATCCGGGTGTGAATATCTGCGGGATTTATGCTCCTCCGACGGCTTCTCTGGAAGAGATGGACAACACGGAGATTGTGGAGCGCGTGAAGGCAGCCAAGCCGGATCTGCTGCTGGTGAGCTTCGGAAATCCGAAGCAGGAGAAGTGGATATGGATGAACAAAAAGCGTTTGGGCGTGCCGGTTTCGATTGGTATTGGCGGGAGTCTGGACATGCTGCTGGGCGATTTGAAGCGTGCCCCGCGGTGGATGCAGAAGACGGGCCTGGAATGGGCGATGCGTCTGGCGCAGGAGCCGAAGCGGCTTGGACCGCGCTATGCTCGCGATTTCATGGGACTGATGACCAAGCTGCCGCTGGCGCTGCTGGGCAAGCTGACGCAGGGGCGGGCAACGGCAGCCGGAACGAGCGTTCTGGAAGAGTCCGAAACGGCCTTGCACTTGCATATTCAAGGGGATTTTGACGAGACGCTGGCCCAGACGGTGGATGCGGTGGTGGATCGGGCGCTGGTGGAGGGCCGGACGGTTTGCCTGCACATGAATGGCGTGCAGCGGTTGACGGCAGCCGGTGCAGGGCTGATGCTGGATTCGCGGCGTCGGCTGTACCCCGCGGGTCTGGCTGTGGACATGGCTGGAACACCGCTGCGCCTGCGGATGCTGATGTTCCAGTGGGGACTGAGCCCGTTGTTTGGCGAGTACGTTTCCGTGAATCGTCGCAGGTTGAGCGACCGGACGCAGCCGGTGTGGGGCACAATCAAGTAAACCGCATCCCAAGCTGGCCAGCCGGACAGCCTGCCGGGAGCGGGCGACCTGGACAAGGATGAAGCTGGCGTGCGAGTGACAGAACTGATCCTGTTTGCACCAGCGCCGCTGGCGACCGTTGCGGTGATCACCGGCGGCGCCCGGCGCGGTTTTCTTTGGGTCTATCTGCCGACGCTGCTGCTGCTGCCGATGTATTTTAACTATCGCCTGCCGCATCTGCCTCCGGTGACATTTCTGGACATGGCGATGATTCCGGTGGCTCTGGCGCTGCTTGCCGAGGGGCTGCCGGGCTGGCGTTTGCGGGCGATGGACCTGGCGGTGATGGCATTTGTGCTTTCTGCCGGATATTCCGAGGCTCGGGGCGGAACGACGCATGACGGAGGCCTGGAAATCTATACAACCCTGATTTCCGTTGCGTTTCCTTACATGATTGGCCGACAGCTGATGGAGTCGCGCAAGGGTGCTACGCATGCCCAGGCTGTGGAGTGGCGGGCACAATTTGTGCGGCTGTTTCTGGGGTTGCTGACGCTCGATGCTGCTATCGGTGTCTCAGACTTTCTGCGCGGCAAGTCGAGCAGTCAGCGGTTCTGGAAGCTGTTTTTTCCGGATCAGCCGGTGGACTGGCCGGAGCAGATGCGGTGGGGATTTGGGCGTATTCAGGGGCCGTTTGCACAGGCGATTCTGGCGGGGATGATTTTTACCGTCGGGATTGCGTATTGCATGTGGCTGCAGCGTGCGGATGGGAACTGGGGAAGACGCCCGCTGGCTGCCGAAGTTCGCATCCGCTGGAGACATGTGGCGATGGTTGCGATGGTGGCCGGGTTGCTGATGTCGCAATCGCGCGGTCCCTGGATCGGCGCGGTGATTCTGCTTGCCGTGATGTGGCTTCCGCATGCCAGTTCATTTCGGCAGGCGCTGGCCCTGATTCTGATTCTGGGAACGGTGGGTGGACTTGGCGCCTATCTGTACGGGAAGAAATATACGGCCGGCAGCCGTGAACATGCGCAGACGGTGGAGCAGGAGGATGCGATCTATCGCCGTGAGCTGATTGGGAACTATATGCCGCTGGTGCTGCAGAAGCCGCTGACCGGATGGGGCGTTTCCTTCTATCCGTCGGTGCGCGGACAGAAGTCGATTGATAACGAATATCTGTTTCTGGCCGTGATCCAGGGCGTGCCTGGGGTACTGCTTTTTTTGCTGATGAGCGTGGGAGGATGTGTTCGTGTGGCGAGGCTGATTCGGTATGCGGAGCATGCCGATGACCGATTTCTGCTCTATGCGCATCTGGCGATCATCGTGAGTCTGCTGATGACGATGACGACGGTGTATCTGGGGCAGCAGGTGGAGCCGCTGTTTTTCCTGGTGCTGGGCTGGATGCAGGCGATGGATCGGGACAGGCTGATGGCGGATTCGGCATGGAGCAGGCAGCAGGCGCAGCGCAGGCAGTGGATGGCGAGTTTGTTGGCTTGAGAACACGATGCTGAGACTGGTGTTGGAGACATTGGCGGGGGTGGCGTGCGGGCTGAGCCTGCCGCTGTTTGCTGACCTTTTTCTGGCTGTGGCCGGCAATGGAATCCTGGCGCTGCGCGGCGGTCGCGGCGGCAACGAAGCGTCTTCCTGGGGTGGGCAACTGGGCGTGGTGATTCCCGCGCACAACGAAGCACAGATGATTGCCGGGACGGTGCAGTCTGTGGCTGCTTCGGCAGATGGAGCGGTTCCCATTCTGGTGGTGGCGCACAACTGTACGGATGGGACGGCGGAAGCTGCGCGTGGCGCTGGAGCGCAGGTACTGGAGTTGCAGGACGATGGGCGAGCGGGTAAGTCTGCGGCCTTGCGGGCTGGTTTTCTGGAGGCCAAGGCGATGGGTTGCACGGCATTTGCCGTGGTGGATGCCGACTCGACGGTGAGTGCGGGATTTGTGCGCGCCATGCAGCGGGGATTGGCTGCCGGTGCCCAGGCGCTGCAGTGCCGGTATGAACAGGATGGCGGAGTGGCGACGGCGGATCGGCTGCGAATGCTGGCCTTTCGTGGCATGAACGTGGTGCGCGGGCGTGGCCGTGCCGCATGGGGCTGCTCCAGCGGAATCTTTGGGAATGGATTCGTATTGACGGCGGCGCTGCTGGATAAAGTGCCATATATGGCCAGCAGCATTGCCGAAGATGCCGAGCACCATGCTGCGATGGTGGCGCATGGGGAGCGGGTGTGGTGGGTGGAGGATGCACGCGTGACGGCTCCGCTGGCGGCAACGCGCGCCGCCCATGACAGCCAGGAGGCGCGATGGGAGGGCGGACGATTGCGCGTGGGCCTGAGCGTAGCTCCGCAGCTGCTAGGCGCACTGCTGCGCGGCAATCTGCAAGCTGCGGAGGCGCTAGTGGCTGCGCTGAGCCTGCCGTTTTCCCTGGGCGTGGTGGCGGCGATCGTATGCCTGTCACTGCCGGTGGGCTGGAGCCGAATCTATGGGATAGGCTGTGTGATGGTGAGTTTGCTGTATCTGGCAACGGCAGCGCAACTGGGGGAACACCCGGCAAGGGAGTGGCGCGCTTTGCTGGCAGCACCAGCCTTTGTGGTGCGGAAGCTACTGCTGCTGCCGAGGATTGTGACGCAGGCGGGCAAAGGCGCTGCCTGGGTGAGGACAGGACGGGAACGTGGCGAATAAGAACACTGACGAGCAGGCCAAGCCGGCCGGCAGCGAAGATCGGGAACCGCCGCCGCTGCGACGGAATGTGTTGACGACGATTGTGGCTCGCGGTCTGTACATGATTACGCGGGTGGGGATTCCGCCGTTTGTGCTGGCGCGCATTGGCCTTGAGGCCTACGGGCTTTGGACGACGATCTTCCTGCTTGTCTCCTATCTGGGCCTGTCGACGCTGGGCGTTTCCAATGTGTACATCAAGTACGTTGCGGAGTATCACGCGCGGCGCGAGTACGGGAAGGCGAACACGCTGCTGTCGACGGGATTGTCGATCACGGTGCCGCTGTGCTCGGCGCTGTATGCGGCCATCTGGCTGGGCTGGAGCTGGGTGGGGAAGCTGCTGCATCTGCCAGCATCGCATGCTTCCGATGGCAAGGAGGCGGTGCTGATTGTGGTGGGAATTTTTCTGGCGTCGATCTCGCTGAATGTATTTGGAGACACGCTGAACGGGATGCAGGAGATTGCGGCGAACCAGTACTTCTGGACGGCAGGATTTCTTGCAGAGTTTGTGCTGATACTGGTGTTGGTGGGGGGTGGGCGCGGAATTCGCGGGCTGGCGGAAGCGTATCTGGCGCGGACGGTGATTGAAGACGGGCTGAAGATGTGGTGGGCATGGAAGAAACTTCCGTGGCTACGGCTTTCTCCGCGACTGGCGCGGCGCGAGGCGCTGAAGACGGTGATCCACTTTGGCGGTCTGGTGCAGTTCCAGAGCCTGCTGACAACGGTGATCAATTCGATTGAGCGCATGCTGGCACTGGTGCTGGTGAATGTGAGTGCGGCGGGCCTGATGGACTTTGCCAAGAAGTGGCCACAGTCGTTTTCTACGATTCCAATGGCGTTTTTTGCGGCATTTCTGCCTGCGGCCTCGCATCTGGAGGCCTCATCGGATACGGAGAGCAAGCAGAAGAAGCT
>JAKBAG010000116.1 GCA_021809235.1 Acidobacteriota bacterium | reverse complement strand
AACCGGGGGCTGCCCGCATACGGCCATTCGCGAGGATGTTTCGGTCAATCTGGAGGCCGTCAACATTCTGACCCGTCGATTTCCGCAGATGCAGATTCTTCTAATCGAAAGCGGCGGAGATAATCTTGCCGCCACATTCAGCCCGGAGCTGGTGGACGCAATGATCTATGTCATCGACGTGGCGGAAGGGGAAAAGATTCCGCGCAAGGGAGGCCCCGGCATCACTTCTTCGGGACTCCTGGTCATCAACAAGATTGATCTGGCGCCCTACGTGGGTGCGGACCTTGCAGTAATGGACAGAGATGCGAAGCGGGTTCGTGGCGAGCGACCTTTTGTCTTTACCAACCTCAAGGACGGAACCGGTGTCGAAAGCGTTCTTGAGTGGATCAAGCGCGGATTGCTCTTTGAATCTTAATCGCATCGGGCGTGACGGCAGGCTGATGCTTCGCTTTGCGCGGCGCGGTACGCGCACGGATCTGGTGCGGTCCGGTTTTACCCTGCCGCTGCAGGTGCTCGCTCCGCTGGCCATGGAAGACGGATCCTCGTACCTGTCCCTGCTGAATCCCACGGGCGGGATTCTGGGCGGCGATCGCTTGAGTACGGAGATCGTGCTCGAACCAGGTGCGCATGCCTGCCTGACCACGCCTTCGGCAACGCGGGTCTATCGCACAGACGATCTGCCTGCCATGCAGGAGACGGTGGTGCGCGTAGGAGAAGGTGCAACGCTTGAGTATTTTCCAGATCATCTGATTCCCCATCCTGGCTCAGCGTTGCATCAGTCGTTGCGTCTGGAAATGGCGACCGGCAGCCGTGTTTTCTATTGGGAGGCAATGGCCTGCGGCCGCGTAGCGCGCGAGGAACGCTGGCAGTTTCGCGAAGTCGTCTCCAATATCGAGGCACTGGTTCATGACAAACCTGTGTGGCTCAGCCGGACAAGGATGGCTCCTGCCGTACTGTCTCCGGAGCGACTGGGAATTGCGGAAGCCTATGCGTACAGTGGATCGCTGGCTGTCTTCGCAGATGGGTTTTCGCAATGGCCGCAGTGGATGACAGAGATGCAGCGAATCCTGGAAGACTATCCTGACGTGAATGGTGGGGTCAGCAGGCTGGCGGGGGATGCAGGGCTGGTTCGCCTGCTGGCGGGGTCTGCCATCGTCCTGAACCATCTCTGTACGTTGTTATGGACGGCCAGCCGTGCCCTGGTGCTGAATCTGCCCGCATTCGAATCCAGAAAGTACTGAATCTGCAGAGTACACACATATCTGCTACGTACAGAAGCCTTTTCGTATAGCCCGTGCTTCCAGTGCAGGAACACTGAATGCGGAGTGCCCCTGCAGATCTGTTTAGCCTGATCCCAGTTTCCGCACCGAAGCGAATGCGATTTCCGGATTCTGCAGGGTACGGCAGTCTGTCGTCTTCGAAGAGAGGAGCAGTCATCCACGCGTGGGTTGGTTCAACGCAGGTCCTGCATTTGCTTGCCGGGAATGGATGCACGGAGCGCGTTCAGTACGGCCAGCAGATCGATAAGTTCCTGGCCCAGGGCTCCGGCTGCAGGCGGGAGCAGGCCAAGGGTGGCAAGAATCATGCCGAGGACGCTGAGAACCATGCCCCCGATGGCACTTTGCAGGGCAATGCGGCGCATGCGCATGCCGATGTGAAGGAGGGTGTCGACGCGGTCCAGGCTTGCTTCCAGGATGACGGCATCGGCAGCTTCGGCGGTGATGTCACTGTGCTGACCAAAGGCGATGCCCACGGTAGCCGCCAGCATGGCAGGAGCATCATTGATGCCGTCGCCGAGGAAAAGCGTAGGGGACTTCGCTGTCTGTTCCTGCACGATCTGCAGCTTCTGCTCCGGGGTCAGACTGGCGCGCATCTCGTGGATGCCGACGATTTCCGCCAGGTGGCGAACTTCTTGATCTCGATCGCCGGAAAGCAGGATGATGGATGCCACCTGGTGCCTGGGCTTGAGGTGCGCAATGAAGGATTTGCTTTCCGAGCGGGGACGATCGTGGAAGCGGATGAGGCCGAAGAGTTGACCGTCAACGAGGACGATGCACTCCATACCAGAGTCGGACGATGGCAGCGCGGCAACCAGATCTGCTGGCAGACGGCTTCTTCCCGTGACCAGAACGCTTCTGCCGCTCACCTGCCCTGTTAGTCCCTGGCCGGGATGTTCGCGGATGGTCTCAGCGGCAGGCAACTGCAGATGGCTCTCCTGGGCGGCATGCAGAATGGCGCTGGCAAGCGGGTGCTTGGAATATTGTTCGAGGCTGGCGCAGACGCGGAGAACTTCGTCGGTGGAAGCGCCGGAGAAGGGAAGGACCTCGGTGACGATGGGCTCGCCGTGCGTAAGGGTTCCCGTCTTGTCGAAGAACATGGTGTGAATTTTGCCAAGCTGTTCCAGGGCGGCGGGCTTTTTGATGACGATGCCATGCTTGGCGGCAAGCGAGATGGAGCCGATAATCGCGATGGGGATTGCCAGCAGCAGCGGGCATGGAGTGGCGATGACGAGTACGGCAAGAAACCGTTCGGGATTCCCGCTGAGGAGCCAGCCGACAACCGCAACCAGAACTGCCATGGGGGTGTAAAAGGCACCCAGACGGTCGGCGAGTCGGCGGATGGCGGGTGGGTTCTGCTCCGCCTTCTGCATCACCTGCATGATGCGTGCGTAGCGGGAGTCGACGGCAAGCTTGTCTGCGCGGATAGTCAGCGCGTCATCCTCGTTCAAGGCGCCGGAGATGACCTGGGATCCGGATGTCTTGCGGATGCGAAAGGGTTCGCCGGTCAGGAAGGACTCATCCATCGTACCGGTGCCGGCCTCAACCGTTCCGTCAACGGGACAGATCTCATGCGGAAAGACGATGAGTCGATCGCCGATGCGAATGTCGGCGACGGAGATGGAGACGGTGCTGTTGCCATCGATCCTGTGTGCCATGCTGGGCATTCGGCGGGCAAGGGCACGGAGTACAGACGAAGCGCGTCGAGTCGCGTATTCCTCCAGAGTCTGGCCGCCGGTGAGCATGAGGATGATGATGGTGGCAACCAGCAGTTCCTGCATCAGCACGGCAGTGACAATGGAAAGACCGGCCAGAAAGTCGGCGCCGAACTGACGCTTCCATATCTGGAGCAACAGCGTGGAAAGCAAGGGGAGGCCACCGGCAAGGATGCCCACCCAGAGCGGAATAGAAGCTGTTCGCGCATCGACGTGCAGCAGAAATCGCAACAGCAGATGCAGCAGTATGACGACAAAGGCAAGCAGAGCGGAGTATCGGGTCCAGCCACTGCGGATCGCTTCCCATGGGTGTTCGCGGGCAGGAATCTCCGGAACCGGCTGTGCGGGCAGCTGCGGAGGGTTTGGCCTGTCTCCGGCGTTCTGATCGGAGATGGAGTGGAGCGGCAAAGTATCTAGCACTCTACTCCAATTCGATCTCCGATACCAGACGGCGTTTCCGGAACAGATGGTTTCTGCTGGCGTGGGTGGGGATGTACAAAGAGTCGCAGCGACCTGACAACAGAGGCCTGCCAGGGGATGGCAGGCCTCTGTTGAGTTGAGCGTGCGTGGCTTCGGTTCAGAGCAGGAACTTGCGCAATTCGCCGTCCGGATCATTGACCATGCGGCTGTTGTTATCCCAGACCATGGTCTTGTTGGTCACCGGATCGGATGGCTCCCAGATGAGTCCGGGCTGGCTGGGATTGCCGGTGCGGGCAAAGTTTGCCCAGGCACGGGCCATCTTGCGTGCCAGTGCCTGTGCTTCGGGAGTGTTGCCGGTGCCCTGTTCGCAGCGCAGGGTGTTGTCAAAGCAGAACTGCAGATCAGAGGTGTGCCAGGCGCCGGGCACACCGTCCAGCATCTTCGTCTGCCAGGTGAAGTAGTAGGTGTAGACCGGCGCGGCGTGCAGCTCATACTTGAGCTTGGCCATGTGGACGACACCATTGCGCATCGAGAGTCCGTTGAGGAATCCACGACCGCCACACATATACGACAGGGTGCGGGCGCTCTTTAGCGGATAGGCCTTCTGCATGGCATCGGCCAGCGCTTTGCCTTTTTCCTCGCCATACGCGTGGATGAGGTTGGCGCGCCACTCCGCCTCAGTGGGACGGGATGCCATCATGTTGCCCTCTTCGCTGACCGAGCCGACCATCAAAGGAATATTGCGTGAGATGGCGGGCGCAGAGTCATGAAAGGGGCTGGTGGGAATGACGGTGCCGTCAAGGATGGGTGCCCAGAAGCGACGCGGCGGTCCGGGTCTGTGGAATGGACCGGGATTGCTGGCGGAAAGCTTGCCCTGGGCGGCATCGGCAGCCGCCATCAAAGCAGTCCAGTCCATCTTCTGCAGCGCGCTCAGGCTGCCACCGGAGATGCCGAGATCCTTGACCATCTGCCGGGTGAGTTCGCGGGCCTCCTCGGCCGGGCTGGTGAAGGCTCCGCCAGACTGAATGGCAGCGCAGTGGAAGAGTCCCTGCGCAGAAGGCATGGCCATCAGCGTAGCCACTTTGCCGCCACCGCCGGACTGGCCGTAGATCATGACGCGATTGGGGTCGCCGCCGAAGTTGGCAATGTTCTCCTGCACCCACTTCAGCGCTGCGACCAGGTCGGTCATGCCAACGTTGGAGGACTCCTCATAACCTGCGCCGAACTGGGACATATCGAGGAAGCCCAGAGCATTGAGGCGATGGTTGACCGAGACCTGGACGACATCGTGATAGCGGGCCATGTTTGCACCCTCATGCGAGGGCAGCTCATAGGAGGAACCAAATTCAAAGCCGCCGCCGTGGATGTAGAACATGACGGGGCGGCTGCCGGTGAGCGACGGAGTCCAGATGTTGAGCTTGAGCATGTCTTCGCTCTGCCAGCCATCGTCCCAGTCCTGCAGGAAGACCTGCTCCTGGCTGTGCCAGTCATGCAGGCGCTGGGGACAGTTTGCCCCATAAATCAGCGCCGGATACTCACCTTCCCAGGGGATGGGTGGCTTGGCCGGAAGCCAGCGATTAGCTCCGCCTGTGTCCTGGCCGTAGGGCACGCCCTTGAACGTGAAGACATCGCCCGAGACGAAGCCCCGGACCTTGCCGTAGCGTGTCTGGGCCACGGCAGAGTGTGGCGTGGAGCAGTTGGGTGGCTGTTGCTGGTGGACACCGGTCTTGATGCTGTCCGATGCCTGAGCGGGACGAGCGACCGCTGCGGCAAGACCAGCGCCTGCTGAGAGCTTGAGAGCGTCGCGCCGACTCAGGAGTCGAGAGTCGTTCGTTGGTGAGGAAGACATGGCAAATTCCTTTCCCTAAGGTGTTGTTCGTCTACCGGGAATCGATTCCCGGATGCTGCGCGTCAGGTTCAGGTTTGGACTCCTGGGCCTGACGCGAAGGCCGGACGGTCTATCTGTGGATGGGGAAGCGGTAGATGTTGACGCTGATGGGGGCAATAGTCAGCGCGTTCGGGGAGCCGCTGACGGTGGATTCCTGGAGGGTAGCCTGTGGCGCCTGTCCCACACGATCCACGGCGTCGAGGCTGCTGCCGGTCAACTGGAGCAGTTTGGCCGCGCCCAGCACGTGTATTGCGCCCAGTTGCAGATCGAGCGGCTGAGGCTTGTCGGTGGCATTGACAACGGAAACCACCAGATACTTGTGGTCCGGCGAAAGTGCCGCGAAGAGATCAAGCGGATAGGTGGGGCTGCCGGAGCTGACCTTGGGCTGATCCGGCGCCGGAGGATATTGGGGAGCCGGCTGCGGAGAGTTTCCGGTCACGGCGATCGGGGTGGATCCCGGAAAGTTGTTGCTGAACATCTTGAAGACCAGCCCAAGCGTATTCAGCGTGGAGGAGGTCTGGTTGAAGTCCAGCGTGGAGGTACCCATGGTGTGCGCGGCCATGGTCATGAAGTCGGAGTGACGCAGCATCTCATTGAAGAGCATGCTGTAGGCCAGCGCCTGCTTCAGATCGGCTCCACGGCGGAAGTTGCCGCCAAAGTACGCGTACTCGTCGATGGACAGGAAGGTTTTCTTCGGCACCATGGCCGGGAAACGCTGCTGATAGCCCTCCCACTCCTCTGCCTTGGAGCGGACGATGTTGGCAGGGTAGCGCGCGTACTCGAGGGTGGTCTGCTGGATTTTGTCATAGGCGTCGTCATTGGGCTTGTCTGCCGGCAGATTCTTTGCCTTTTCCACGTTGTAGCGCTCTCCCGGCCGTGCATACCAGTGCTCGGCGATGCCGTCGAAATTACCCCAGCAATCCTTGAGGAAGCGTCCAGTCCAGTCGAAGTCGCTACCGTAAGCCCCCGCCAGGTTGCCGACGTATTTGGTCCGCAGGGCACCGGGAACCTGTCCGTCTTCCAGCATCTCGCCGGAGGCGATCAGCGTGATGGAGGGGTCGACCTGGCGCATGGCTTTGGCGAATTCATTGTGCTTGAGCATGAAGTACTTGAGGTCGGTGCGGCCAATCTGCCACTCTCCCCAGGGTTCGTTGCCGATGTTCCAGTACCGGATGTGGTAGGGGGCAGGATGACCGTTCTTTGCCCGCAATGCTCCCATCGGAGTGGTTGCGGCACCGTTCATGTACTGAACTTCCTGGGCGGCGGAGTGGGAGTCGCCCAGTCCGGCATTGACGCTGATGTAAGGCACGACGCCGATCAGTTTGCAGAACTCGGCAAACTCATCCGGACCGATGTCGTTGGTTTGCATCTGGTTCCAGGCATAATCCCAGTCGGAGGGTCGATGGTCGCGGTCGCCGATAGCGTCATACCAGGAGTAATTCGAGGTGTAATTGCCGCCGAATCGCCAGAAGCCGGAGTGGATCTGGCGCAGCAGGGCGATGGTATCGGGCCGGAAGCCATCGATATTGTCCGATGGCATCATGGAGACGGCACCAATATGGAAGCTGCCCTTGCCAGTACCGACAACCTGAAACGTAGCATCGCTGGCACTGGCCGGGGCTGTGACATGAAAGGCATACCGGGCATAGGCAGGACCAAGCGCAGGCACGGTGAGCAGCGTCCGGCTCTGCGATCCATTGCTCCAGGTAAGCACAATCCGGACCTTGCTGCCTGCGGTTCCGCGCAGCCAGATGTGGCCGGCGTAGGCTTTGCCCTGCACCAGCGCCAGGCCGGATTGCTGGATTCCGTGCGGCGTGGTGCCGTCGAGGGTGATTGCCGGACTCTGCTGGCCGACGAAAGGCTTTGCCGTATCCATTGCAATGGAAGCCTGTGGCCCGACAGGATGCCAGTGGCGCATGGTCATGCCAGGAAAACCGCGCCGCGAGGCAGGAGCTGACGCGTTGTCCGTAATGGGGAAATAGAACTTGCGGTCGTCCAGCATCTCTGCCCAGAGCGGCCCGTACATGGTTTTGCCGATATGCTCAATGAACATGCCAAAGACGTAGTCGGAGACGGGAGTGGCCGGATGCGTGGCATCCAGAGTCGCCTCGATGGGGGTGGGCGGGGTGGTCGTCTGCGCCGATGCCACAGGCACGGCAGCCAGAACTCCAGCACCCATGCTCAGGGCCAGAATTGCATTGCGTATATGCATGGATCGAATCTTCCTCCGTAATTTCCAGTCCGATATTCCTTGTCCGGTTGTGCATGGCATCGCAGAGAGCCAGACTCCCGATGTGTCCGATCTGTCGGGAATCGTTACGAACTGCTTCCGAGACCCGATTTCAGGACACCCAATCCTACAGAATGGATTGGGGAATGAACAAGGGAATTAATCGATTTATTTCAGGAGGGAAGCAGGTGTCATCCCGAGCGGAAGGCGTGCAGAAGCAGCGTCTACGGAGAGCGGGATATGGGATTGTGACAAAAAATTCAGAATCGAGGACTCTTCCCGGGCACTCCAAAGAACGTCCAACGTTGTAGAAAGCCCAAGGATTACCGGGGCTCAAGGATCCATCTCCAGGAGTGATGCATGCCGTTGCCGGAATCTTCCCTGCGCCTTGAACTGGAGCAGGCCTACGCGAGCGGCATGGCATTGCCGGAGCATCTGGAGCCGCACTTGGCCTCTGCCATCCATGCCACGCTGGCGCGACCCGGGAGCATGGTGCGTGCGATGCTGGCCTGGCAGATGGCGCGGGCCACGGGTCTGGATACCGAAGGGCAGCGCGGACGCCAGCTTGCCATTGCCATGGAATACTTTCACACGGCTGCTCTGGTCTTTGACGACCTGCCTGCGATGGATGATGCGACCAGCCGTCGCGGCGTACCGTGTGTGCATCAGCGATTTGGGGAAGGCGCGGCGATGCTGGCGGCCCTGGCGCTTATCAACCGCGCGTATGGCATGATCTGGTCTGCCGCGGCTGGTCTGCCGCTGGAGCAGCAGCAGGCGGGACTGCGCTACGTGGAGCAGCATCTGGGCGTGGGCGGACTGCTGCAGGGGCAAAGCCTGGACCTGCACTATGCCCAGGCCCGCAGCGCGCATTCCCCGCAAAATATTGCTGTGGGCAAAACGGTCTCGCTGATCCGGCTGCCGCTGGTGTTGCCGGCCATTCTGGGCGGCAGCACGTCGCGCATGATCGAGCGCCTGGAGCGGATTGCCGTGCTGTGGGGGCTGGCGTATCAGTCACTGGATGATCTGAAGGATGTGCTGCATACCGGGGATGCCTGCGGCAAGACGGCCCGGCGCGATGCGCTGCTGGAGCGGCCGAATCTGGCACTGGAATGCGGGCTGGATGCAGCCTGCATGAAGACGGCGAGGCAGATTCGGCTGGCGGCCGGAGCGGTGCGACGGCTGGTTGCCGTGCATCCGGAGTTTGTCTTCCTGGCA
>JAKBAG010000115.1 GCA_021809235.1 Acidobacteriota bacterium | reverse complement strand
CTTCATTGCCACTGCCGGTGAGGTCGAGGTAGGCGACGGTGTGGTCATCGAGGATGCGCAGTGCATCCAGCCCTTTGGGAGAGATATTGATGCGACTCTCTGCCGTTGCCGTACCCGTAAAAAAGATATGCTGGCGCGCGATGAATTCGCGGTGCAGGGAGTCGATCTTTTCGTACTGCTTGCCCATGATGTAAGGATGCAGGGAATGCAGAGGATTGTACAGCGGAGGAAGTAAGGGGAAGTCGCAGGAATGCGTGGGGCATTCCTGCGGCGAGGTAGTACCGGGTGGGTTGCGGATGGATTAGCGGGTCTTGGCCACTTCCTCAACGGTGACCGGATCCAGGAAAGGCATGGCTGCGCGCAGCTTCCTGCCGACTTCTTCGATGGGGTGTTTCGCTTCGGCGTCGCGGAAGGCCTGGAACTCCTTGCGGCCGGAGAGCTGGTCGGCGATGAAGCGTTTGGCGAAGGTGCCATCCTGAATGTCCGTGAGGACGGCGCGCATGGCTTTCTTGCTTTCTTCGTTGATGACGCGCGGGCCGCTGACGTAGTCGCCCCACTCGGCGGTGTCGGAGATGGAGTAGCGCATATAGGCCAAGCCGCCGCGATAGATGAGGTCAACGATCAGCTTGAGCTCGTGGAGCACTTCAAAGTAGGCAATCTCCGGCTGGTAACCGGCTTCAACGAGCGTCTCGAAGCCAGCCTTGATGAGGTGGCTGACGCCTCCGCAGAGTACGGCCTGTTCGCCGAAGAGATCGGTCTCGGTCTCTTCCGTGAAGGTTGTTTCATGCACGCCGGCGCGGGTGTTGCCGATGGCCTTGGAGTAGCTGAGAGCGAGCGCGTGAGCATGTCCGGTGGCATCCTGATGTACGGCGATGAGTCCGGGGACGCCGCCGCCTTCGGTGAAGACTTCGCGCACGCGATGGCCGGGAGCCTTGGGCGCGGCGAGGGCGACGTCGATATCGGCGGCCGGGACGATGGTGCCGTAGCGGATGTTGAAGCCGTGAGCGAAGAGCAGGAGCTTGCCGGCGCTCAGATTGGGTGCAATCTCATCTGCGTAGAGCTTGGCCTGGCTCTGATCCGGTGTCAGGATCATCACCACATCGGCCCAGCGGGTGACATCGGCGACAGTGCCCACCTGCAGACCGGCATTCTGCGCCTTCTGGACGGATTTGGATCCGGAGGCAAGACCGACGCGGACATCGACGCCGGAGTCCTTGAGGTTGAGGGCGTGGGCGTGTCCCTGCGAGCCGTAGCCGATGATGGCAACTTTTTTCGCCTGAATCAGGGAGAGGTCAGCGTCGTGATCGTAGTAGGTCTTAGCCATGATGATTGGAATCTTCCTTTATGGTTTTGCGGATGGTGCTGCGGATTGTGGTTGGCGAGCCGGAGGAATGAGCAGAGCCGGACGCGAATGCGAAGGATGGGAGCTAATCGGGATCGACGGGTTCGATGCCGTCGGGAATGTCTGCGACGCCCATGGCGCGCAGGACGCGGCTGGTGTGGTGACCACGGCGCATGGTCATCTTACCGCTGCGGCAGACCTCGAGGACGCGATTTTCGCGCTCGTTGAGAACCTGGATGAGGCCTTCAATCTTGCTTTCCACGCCGGTGATCTCGATCATCAGGGACTCGGGTGCGAGATCGACAATGCGGGCGCGGAAGACCTCGGCAAGTTCAAAGACTCCGGAGCGGGATTCGGCATTGGCGGCAACCTTGATGAGTGCCAGTTCGCGGGTGACGGCGGAGACGCCGCTGATGTCATCGACTTCGGCGACATCTTCCAGCTTGTAGAGGCTGGCGCGTATGCGATGACCGGCCTCGTCGGAGGCATCGGCCACAATGGTCATGCGGGAGAAGCCGGAGCGCTCGCTGCGACCGACAGTCAGCGAGATGATGTTGATGTTGAGGCGGCGAAAGAGACTGGCAACGCGGGTGAGCACGCCGGGCTTGTCTTCGACATAGGCTACGAATGTGTGGAGCATAATCTTTGCAATCTCCACGCCGGAATGGCCGGCGCTGGCTTCGTGTCTGGGAGCAGAAGTGTTTCCAGACACTATGAGTCCTGAGGGGTTTCGATGAGCGGATTCTGGTCGGGACGACGAATCATTTCATGGAGCGCGCTGCCGGCCGGAATCATGGGATAGACGGAGTCTTCCTGCTCAACGAGGAAGTTGATGAGGAACGGGCCGTCGTGCTGGCGGGCGCGATGGACAACATCGGCCAGCTCGGATCGTGTGCGCACGGCGGCGCCGGCGATTCCATGGGCGTCGGCCAGCTTGACGAAGTCTGGACTGACGAGAGGCGTGGACTGGTAGTTACGCTCGTAGAAAAACTCCTGCCACTGGCGGACCATGCCGAGGTAGCCGTTGTTGATGACTGCGATGTTGATCTTGAGCTTTTCCTGCGCAATGGTGGCCAGTTCCGAGGCGGTCATCTGGAATCCGCCATCGCCTGCGATGACCCAGACCTCGCGTTCGGGACAGGCGAACTTTGCACCGATTCCTGCCGGTAGAGCAAAGCCCATGGTGCCGAGCCCGCCGGAGGTGATCAGCGTCCGTGGATGGTCGTGGTGATAGTACTGGGCTTCCCACATCTGATGTTGTCCCACATCGGTGGCCACAATGGCGCGACCTTCGGTGATGCGCCAGAGATCATGCATCACGTGAGCCGCGTAGAGGTGTCCGGAGTCGGGAAGGTTGCGAATGTCGCGCACGGCTGCCGTGCCCTTGCTTTCTTCAATCGAGCGCAGCCAGGCCGAGCCGTCGCGGCCGGGCAACAGTGGCAGCAACTGCTCCAGCACCTCGCGCAGATCGCCCACCAGAGCCACATCCACGGGGATATTTTTGTTAATCTCCGCGGGATCAATTTCGATGTGAATTTTCTTTGCCTTCAGCGCATAGGTTGCCGGTGTGCCGATCACGCGATCATCGAAGCGCATGCCACAGGCGATCAGCAGATCCGCCTCCTGAATGGCCTGATTGACCCAGGACTCGCCGTGCATGCCCATCATGCCCATGTTCAGCGGATGCGAGGCGGGGAATGCGCCGAGACCCAGCAACGTCATGCCGACGGGAATCTGCATCCGCTCGGCGAGGGTGCGAACCTGTTCGCCTGCCCGCGCCTGCAGAATTCCGTGCCCTGCGAGGATCACGGGACGCTCTGCCTTGCGGATGAGTTCGGCAGCCTGATGCAGCTTGTGGTCGGTGCAGTGCAGCATGGGATGCGGCGAATAGGGGCGCGGCTTTGCTCCGTTGAAGTCGAAGATGGCCGAGGCCTGCTGGGCATCCTTGGTGATGTCCACCAGCACCGGGCCGGGACGACCGGACTGGGCGATCTGGAATGCGGCGCGAATGGCCGGAGCGATGTCTTCGGCGCGGCTGATGAGGAAGTTGTGCTTGGTCACGGGCAGGGTGATGCCGGTGATGTCGATCTCCTGGAATGCGTCGCTGCCGAGGACTTTGCTGGAGACCTGGCCGGTGATGCAGACGATGGGGATCGAGTCCATCATGGCGGTGGCGATGCCGGTGACGAGGTTGGTGGCTCCCGGGCCGCTGGTGGCGATGGCGACGCCGACGCGACCGGAGGCGCGCGCATAGCCGTCGGCCATGTGGGCCGCGCCCTGTTCGTGGCGGACGAGGATGTGGCGGATGGGGAACTTGCGCAGCGCGTCGTAGGCGGGCAGGATGGCGCCACCGGGGTAGCCGAAGACCTCGGTAACGCCCTCGCCGACGAGCGTGGCCCAGAGGATCTCCGCGCCGGTGAGACGTGTCGGGCTATGAGGATGGAAGTCGGTCTGGGTCATCGTGGTCCTCCTGCAGTTGTGGGCCGAAAAGCAGTTAGAGAGTGGTGGCGCCTTCGGATGCGGAACGGACGCGATCCACATACTTGGCGAAGACGCCGGTGGGCCAGCGGGCAGGCTGCGGATGCCATGCCGCGCGACGGCGAGCCAACTCGTCTTCCGGAACCTCCAGCGTAAGGGTGCGGTTGGCAATGTCGAAGTGGATCATGTCGCCCTCCTGCACAAGTGCAATCGGACCGCCGACCTGAGCCTCTGGAGCAACGTGTCCGGCGGTGAAGCCGCGCGTGGCGCCGGAGAATCTGCCATCGGTGAGCAGGGCAACGGTGGCGCTGAGCGCGGCGTTGGAGCTGACGGCGGCGGTGACCTGCAGCATCTCTCGCATGCCAGGACCGCCTTTGGGACCCTCATAGCGGATGACGAGGACATCACCGGGACGAATCTGCTGGGACTGGACGGCGGCAAAGCAATCCTCTTCGCAATTGAAGACACGTGCCGGTCCGCGATGCTCCAGTCGGTCAGCGGCAGCAACCTTCATCACCGAGCCTTCCGGTGCCAGATTGCCCTTGAGAATCACCAGGCCACCATGCTCCTTCAACGGCTGTTCGAAGGTGCGAATGACCACCTGCCCCGGAGTTTCCACGGCAGCGGCAGCCTCTTCGGCAATGGTCTTTCCGCTGATCGTGATGGCATCCGGATGCAGATGACCGGCCCCCAGAAGACGCTGCGCAAGCAGGCGAGAGCCGCCGGCAGCCTGATAATCCCTGGCCACGTATTTGCCGGCAGGCGTCAGGTCGCAGATGAAGGGGGTGCGGTCGCTGATGCGGTCGAAGTCGTCAATGGAGAGGTCGATTCCCATCTCTCGGGCAATCGCCAGGAAGTGCAGTACGGCGTTGGTGGAGCCGCCGGAGGCGGCGACGGCGGCAATGGCATTTTCCAGCGATGCGCGAGTGATGATCTCCGACGGGCGGCGGTTGGCGCGAACGGCATCCATCAGAATCCGACCGGCGTGGCGCGTGGCCTCGTGCTTGTCAGCAGCGGTGGCGGGAACGCCGGAAAGCTGAATCGGACTGATGCCGAGAATCTCCGCACCCATCGCCATGGTATTGGCGGTGAACTGGCCACCGCAGGCACCGGCACCGGGACAGGCGGCGGCTTCGAGCGCTTCGAGGCCAGCATCGTCGATGGCGCCGCGGGCATGCGCACCGATACCTTCAAAGACGTTCTGGATGGTGATGTCCACGCCGTTCAGTTTGCCCGGTGCAATGGAACCGCCGTAAAGCATCATGCCCGGAATGTTGAGCCGGCACAGCGCCATGATGATGCCGGGCATGTTTTTGTCGCACCCACCGATGCCCACAATGCCATCGAAGAGGTTTCCCCGGGCGACGAGCTCAATGGAGTCGGCAATGACTTCACGGCTGACGAGCGAGGCCTTCATGCCCTGTGTGCCCATGGTGATGCCGTCGGAGATGGTGACGGTGTTGAACTCCATCGGCGTGCCGCCAGCTTCGCGAATCCCGACCTTCAGCGCTTCGGCAATCTCGCGCAGGTGCATGTTGCAGGTGCCGATCTCTGTCCAGGTGTTGGCAATGCCGATGATGGGCTTGTGCAGATCTTCCTTGCTGTAGCCGACACCGCGAAGATAACTGCGTGCGGCTGCGCGGCTGGGACCTTCGGTCATGGGGATGCTGTGGCGTTTACCTTCGACGGTCATGGAATCCTTGTACCCTTCTCTATGTTTGAGCCATAGGCAGTCTGTCTGCCGGTTGGAGCTGAGTTTTGTCTTGGAAGTGCTTAGCTGGCGCGTGGTCGCAGCCCGACCGCTCGATCATGGCGCGCCTCGAAGGCATCGAGCGCTGCGGAGTGTCGCAGCGTGAGGCCGATGTCATCGAGCCCTTCCAGCAGGCAGTATTTTCGGAATGGGTCCATCTCGAAAGAGGCATTGAAACCCTGCGCATCACTGACCTTCTGCTCGGCCAGAGAGACGGTAAGCTGGTAGTCGGCCTGGGTTGAGGCGCGATGCTGCAGCAGCGCCACCTGCTCCTCCGAGAGGCGTGCGAGCACGATACCGTTTTTGCCGGCGTTCGAGAAGAAGATGTCGGCAAAGGTAGGTGCGATCACGACACGAAAACCGTAGTCCGACAGGGCCCAGGCGGCGTGCTCACGGCTGGAACCGCAACCGAAGTTTTTGCCGGCAATCAGAATCTGAGCACCGGCGTAGCGAGGATCGTTCAGCACGAAGCCAGGCTCGTTGCGCCAGTCATAGAAGAGAAATTCTCCATAGCCGGAGCGCTCGATCCGCTTGAGGAACTGCTTGGGAATGATCTGATCCGTATCGACGTTGACCCGGTCAAGAGGAACGGCGCGGGAAGTAAGAGTGTGAAAGGGCTGCATCTCAGCGAACCTCCGAAGACTGCGTTGCGGGCCATTGGCGGACATCGACGAAGTGGCCGGAGATGGCCGCCGCAGCTGCCATCTCCGGACTGACGAGATGGGTGCGACCACCGCGTCCCTGGCGGCCCTCGAAGTTGCGGTTGCTGGTGGAGGCGCAGCGTTCGCCGGGCGAAAGAATGTCGGGATTCATACCCAGACACATGGAGCAGCCAGGCTCTCGCCAGTCAAAGCCTGCCTCGCGGAAGATGACGTCCAGTCCTTCCGCTTCTGCCTGATCCTTCACTGCCTGTGAGCCAGGAACGACCATAGCCTGTACCCGGGTGCTGACCTTGTGTCCACGGGCGATGCGCGCGGCCGCCCGCAGGTCTTCAATCCGCGAGTTGGTGCAGGAGCCGATGAAGACGCGATCCACAGGGACATCCTGAAGACGCGTACCGGCTTTCAGATCCATGTACTCAAGAGCCCGCTGGAAGGCCTTGCGCTCATTCTCGTCGGCCGCCTGCTGCGGATCGGGAACAGTGTCCGTGATGGGCGCAACCATGCCGGGACTGGTGCCCCAGCTGACGTAGGGAACCAGTGTAGCGGCATCGATCACCAGTTCGCGATCATAGACGGCACCTGCGTCACTGGGTAGCTGCCGCCAAGCGGCAACGGCCTCGTCCCAGGCAGCGCCCTGCGGCGAGAAGCGACGACCTTTGAGATAGGCGAAGGTGGTTTCGTCCGGGGCAATCATGCCGGCGCGGGCACCTGCCTCGATGCTCATGTTGCAGATGGTCATGCGACCTTCCATGGAAAGCTCGCGAATGGCCGATCCTGCATATTCGATCACATGTCCAGTGGCGCCATCCGTGCCGATTCTGCCGATAATTGCCAGCACAATATCCTTGGCCGTGACACCTTGCGGCAACCGGCCTTCAACGGCGATACGAAAGGTCTTCGGCTTGTCCTGCGGCAGGGTCTGCGTGGCCAGCACGTGTTCCACTTCGCTGGTACCGATGCCGAAGGCCAGTGCGCCAAAGGCGCCATGGGTGCTTGTGTGGGAGTCGCCGCAGACGATGGTCATGCCCGGCTTGGTCAGTCCAAGCTCCGGTCCGATGACATGGACGATGCCCTGTTCGCGACTGCCGATATCGTAGAGTTCCACGCCGAAGTCGGCGCAGTTCCTGCGCAGCGTGGCAATCTGCGTGGCGGCAATCTGGTCCACGATGTGGAAGCGGTCGGCCAGCACGGTCGGAACGTTGTGGTCGACAGTGGCTACGCAGCGGTCCGGTCGACGCACGGAGCGGCCAGCCAGTCGCAGTCCTTCAAAGGCTTGTGGTGAGGTGACCTCATGGAGCAGATGCAGATCGATATAGAGGATGGTCGGCTCCCCCTGGGGCTCAACCACTACGTGCTGCTCCCAGACTTTTTCAAACAATGTTTTTGGCGCGTTGCTCATGCATATTCCTTCTGTGGGTGACGGGGTCAATTACAGAAGCTCACGAATCTTCTGGCCCATCGCGGTGGTGGATAGTACGGTGAAATCGGTGGTGTTGCCACGGGTAAGATCTGCGGTGCGGAAGCCCTGCTCCAGAGCCTTGCGAACCGCAGATTCAATCGCGACCGCTTCGGCATCCATGCCGGCGGAGTGGCGGAGAACAAGCGCTGCGGTGAGGATGGCGCCGAGCGGATTGGCCAGTCCCTTTCCGGCAATGTCCGGCGCCGAGCCGTGGATAGGTTCGTAGAGATTGACCTTGCCGCCGATGGTGGCCGAGGGCAGCATGCCGAGCGAGCCCGTGATGACTGCGGATTCATCGCTGAGGATATCTCCGAAGAGATTTTCCGTGAGAACCACATCGTAGTTGCGCGGGTTGGTCATGATGAGCATGGCCATGGAGTCGACCAACTGGTGCTCGAGCGCTACATCCGGGTAGTCGGCTGCCACTTCCGAGACTGTGGCACGCCAGAGCTGCGAAACCTCGAGGACATTGGCCTTGTCGACGGAGGTAAGTTTCCTACGGCGTTTGCGGGCAAGATCGAAGGCAATGCGCGCCACACGGACAATCTCCTCACGGGTGTAGCGCATGGTGTTCCAGGCCTCGCCGGTTGCGCGATTCCACTCCCGCGGAGCACCGAAATAAAGACCGCCAAGCAGCTCGCGGACAAACAGAATATCGGCGCCGGAGACAACGTCGAGTTTCAGCGGACTGTTCGAGGCAAGTTCAGCGATGGAAAAAGCCGGGCGCAGATTGGCAAAGCCGCCGAGTGCCGCGCGCAGCTGCAGCAGCCCAGCCTCCGGACGAGTGTTTGGCGGGAGCGCATTCCACTGTGCTCCGCCGACGGCGCCGAGCAGCACGGCGTCGGCAGACAGTGCGGCATCCAATGTTTCCTGGGGCAGGGGAGTGCCGTCGGTATCGATGGCGATTCCTCCGATGCGCTTTTCCTGCAGGTCGAGTGAGCGGCCTGCGCGATCAAATACCTGATGCAGAACGGCAACTGCTTCGCGGGTGACTTCCGGACCGATGCCGTCTCCGGCAGTAACTAAAAGACGAAATGCCATGGTTATCCCCTGGATGTGTGGCAGCGCATGCGCTGCGGGTACTGGTGCTATTCGGCGACGGCCATGTCGCCGGAGCGGTGTTCCCGAT
>JAKBAG010000114.1 GCA_021809235.1 Acidobacteriota bacterium | reverse complement strand
ATCATCGGGCTGGGCCGCATCGCCGACCACTTCATGGACGGCATCCAGCACAGCCCCAACTCCAAGGTCACCGCTCTGGTCAGCGGCCACCCGGAAAAAGCTGCCCGCTACGCCGAAAAGTACGGCGTGCCCAAATCCTCCATCTACAACTACGAAAACATGGACAGCTTCCGCGACAATCCCGAAGTCGATGCCGTCTACGTCGCTCTACCCAACAGCATGCACGCCGAATACACCATTCGCTCCGCCAAGGCTGGCAAGCACGTCCTTTGCGAAAAGCCCATGTGCATCAACGTTGCCGAGGCGCACGCCATGATCGACGCCTGCCAACAGGCCAACGTCAAGCTCATGATCGCCTACCGTTGCCACTATGAGCCAACCAACCTGAAGGCCGTCAGCCTCATCCGCAGCGGAGCCATCGGCAAAGTCGAGTCCATCCAGAGCGCCTTCGGCTTTGACATCGGAGCCACTGAGTGGCGGCTCAATAAGAAACTCGCTGGCGGAGGACCGCTTATGGATGTCGGCATCTACTGCCTGAACGCCACCCGCTACCTAACCGGCGAAGAACCCACCGACCTTCATGCTTACGCCTTCAGCGATCCGGCTGATCCGCGTTTCCGGCAGGTGGAGGAAAATCTCGTCTGGAACACAAAGTTTCCTTCCGGTGCCGTCGCCAGCTGCAACACCACCTACGGCTCCCAGATGGACGGCTACTTCCACGTCTACGGCTCCAAAGGCTGGATCGAGGCGCGACCATCCTACAACTACGACGGGCTGCAACTGCGCGCCGCGTATCGTGACGACTCCGGCAAGTGGGTCTCGCTCGACGAGCCCAACCTGCAGAAGGACCCCTACCAGTTCACCGCCCAGGCCAACCACTTCTCCCACTGCGTGCGCCACAACCAGACGCCGAAAACTCCCGGCGAGGAGGGTCTTCGCGACATGGAGTACATCACACGCATCTACAGCTCCGCCGGCATCCAGATGCTCGCCTGATGGACTGTCTCCATGCCTTGCGCGCAGCGACGAGAGGGGGTGGATCGGTATCGATCCACCCCCTCTCGCATGCCCACGCGTTGCGTTCTGCTCAGAAGCTTACCTTCCGCGTAGGAAACCACGTCAACTGGATCGTCGTCACCGTCACAGTCTGCGTACCCGGCTTGTAGATCGGAGCCTTGTATCCCTCATAGGTAAAGCGACCATCCAATTCGATCTCCGGCGTAATCCGCTTGACCACCTGCACGCCGTAGTCATCGAGCGTGGTGCCGCCTGGGATGAAGTCCTTGGCATTCTTCTGGCGACGCCAGTTCACCGTAATCCACTCCTTCGGATTGAAGTGCCAGGTCGACCACGCCTCACCGCCTTTGCCTTCGCGTCCCATCCAGTGGCCAAAGATCTGCCCCTGATTGGTATATCCCTGTGGCACCTCGCCTTCGTAGTAGGTGAACTCGCCGCCTACGCTGCGTGAAGTGGATTGATCATCCATAATTGCTTCCACGCGCGCATCCAGCTTCGGCAATCGCGGCACATGCGAAAGATAAAATCCAGTCGTAAAGTCTGCTCGACGCGGCGCTGAAGCCGGCGACACATCATCATGCGCCTCGGAATCCACGATAAAGGTCAGCCAGTTCCTCAAAAAGGGCATGCGATAATTCACATCAAATGCGCCAAAACGAGCACCGGGATCATTGCGTGAAACCTTCTCCGCATAGCTCACATTCTGGAAGCTGAAAAAGCTTTTCAGGAAGGAGTGGATCGTGATCGGCACATGGCCTTCCCCGCCCCAGATCGCCGTTCGCTCAAAGCCAAGCTCAAAGTTCCGCGTCGGCTTCATGCTGATCTTTTCAGCATGCACCCAGGGATCGTTGTAAAGCGTGTGCCCCTTCAGCGAGCCAACGATAAACTCATAGCGGAATGGCCCCGTCAGCCGCGAAAGCAGTGGAACGCGCAGCGGCTCCGAGCGGTTGATTTCAAACGAATAGATATTCTGCGCGTTGTTCGAGTAAGCGTACGCGCCGCTGGCCGCTGGCCCCCACCACTGATCCTGCTTGCCAAATGAAAGATCATGCCCCCACAAATGAAGGGACAGGTATCCTTCCAGCAAACGCATATCCGCCTTGGTGGCAATTGGCCCCAGAGGAATCGTTGCCTGAGCTTCGTTGCCCACCGGTGGAACATTGTCAATGTGTGAAAGCGTGCTGTACAGCGAATAGGAGTACCCTGTCGCCGAAGGCGCATACTGCGCCTCTGTCCGAAGATAGAGCGTCCACGGACCCGAAACCACGTAGCCGCTGGCTCCGGAATAGTCATTGAAGCCGCCTTCGATGGGACGACCATAATCGTTCACAATCGTCTGGCCCAGATGAAAGCTGTCATGCAGCGGCGTGCCGCTGATGCCGCGCTCCACCGAGTAGGTGGACTCCACGCGAAACTCCCCGCGGTATTTTCCGCAAGGCCCCTCCGCGTCGATGTTCAGCTCCTTCATCAACGCGTCATAGATTCCACGCGCCTCTTCATTCGCGTCCGTATCCGGCGCATCCTCCAGCCTGGCCGATGTATCCTCCAGCATGTGCACCACGCTGGCACGTGTCCACGGGCGCAGTCCCAGGAATGCCGGGTCCAGATAACCCAGTGAATAGAGACGTGTGAGTGCCGGATTCAGCCAGTAATCGAGTGGAATATACGGCGATCCCTGCGGCGCATAGTCGCACGGCGCGTGATTCACCTGCCCGGCTGCGGCAGCCATGGCATGCATGGCCAGCATTGGTTGTGTACCTGCTACTGCTGCAACTGGCCCGGGAGTCTCCGCAGCCAGCGGCAGTGCCAGCAATCCACATCCCACCAGCAATCCCGCCAACCGACCGACAGGACGCACATGTCGAACCGCAAAAAGATCCATGGGATCACTCTACTGAAGGCGCCCCGGAGGGTCAATCAAAGCCCCTGTACCGAGCCGCCAGCCTGCCCGTTTAGGACCACTATGTCGAATAATCCGCGTTGATGCGCACATACTCCGCAGTCAGGTCCGAGGTCCAGAAAATGCATGTACCCTCACCCAATCCCAGCCGTACCGTGATGGAAAACTCCGGCTGCTGCAGATACGCATGCGCCGCTGCCATATCCAGATCCGCAGCCCGGCCGCCATGGCGACAGATCGGCAGTTCGCCAAAATCAATCGCCACGCGCTCGGCCGCAATCTCCGCCCCGGAATACCCGATTGCCGCCATCAGCCGGCCCCAGTTTGGGTCGCAACCGGCCCAGGCCGTCTTCACCAGCGGCGAATGCGCAATCGCCTTGGCCACGCGCAACGCATCCGCATCGCTGGCCGCGCCTTCAATTCGCAACTCCACCACATGCCGCACCCCTTCACCATCTGCCACAATCTGCCGTGCCAGAGAGATCATCACCTGCTGCAGGGCGGCTTCAAACTCGGTATCACCGACCTCCACCTTCGCGCCGCTGGCTCCGGAGGCAAGCATCAGCACCGTATCGTTGGTCGAGGTGTCGCCATCAATCGAGATCCGATTGAAGCTGCGCTCCACCGCCCGCTGGAGCATCGGCTGCAGCAGACCCGGTTCAACCATGGCGTCTGTCAGCACATAGGCCAGCATCGTCGCATGCGGCACCAACTGCGGATGAATCATCCCCGCGCCCTTGCAGAATCCGGCGATACGCACTTCACTGCCATCCCGTCCCACGCGCGCAAAGGCCGTCTTCTCCACCGTATCGGTTGTCAGAATCGCCTGCGCCGCAGCATGAAACTGTTCCGCATCCGCTCCCAATCCGGCCTCAATCGCCTCCAGCGCGTCCACCAGCTTCTGTGCCGGCAGGGGCACGCCGATAATCCCGGTCGAGGAGGGAAAGACCTGCTGTTCGCTGCAGCCGAATCGCTCTGCCACCGCCGCGCACACCCTTCGCGCAGCCTCCAATCCAACCTGCCCCGTCGCACAGTTGGCATTGCCGGCATTGATGGCTACCGCACGCATCCATCCGTCCGTCACAGCCATGTGCTCGCGGTCCACCACCAGCGGTGCCGCGCACACCTTGTTGGCCGTGTACAACGCCGCGGCACTGGCCGGTTTGTCCGCCACAATCACTGCAAAATCCGGTCGTCCGCTTGCCTTCAGCCCTGCCGTCGCAGCGGCAAATCGAAATCCCCCGGGAATCACCAGTCGAGTTAGATCGCTCATCCCGTTTACTCTAACAAAGTGACTGTCCCGGCTCCCAAGGAATCCTTTCTGGAAATGCGCCACGTCAACGTCGCACTTGGCGACCGCATCGTGCTGCACGATCTCTCCCTGTCCATCCAGGCCGGGGAACACATCGTCATCCTTGGCCCCAACGGGTGTGGCAAATCCACCCTTATCCGCACCTTAACCTGCGAACTTTACCCACTCGTTCGCCCGGAAACCGAGCTGCGTATCTTTGGCCGCAACCGATGGGATCTTACCCAGCTTCGCCGCCACTTTGGCATCGTCTCGGACAATCTTCCCGGCCATCAGGGCTACGCGCGCACGGCAGACACCGCTGGCTGCCTCACCGGGCGCACCACTGGCCTCGACGCTACGCTGGCCGGCTTCTTTTCCGCCTCCACCCTTTGGCCCCATCTGGTCATCACCGGAGAGATGCGGGAAGCTGCCTGGGAGGCGCTTGCCCGCATTGACGCTACCCACCTGGCGCAGCGGCTGGTCGGCGAAATGTCGGCCGGGGAAAAACGCCGCATCCTCATCGCCCGCGCCCTCGTCCATCGCCCCCGCCAACTGCTGCTCGACGAGCCGTCCAACGCGCTCGACATCGCCGCACAGCGTGAACTCCGCCAGGCGCTTCGCAAGCTGGCAGCCGACGGCATCGGCATCATCCTCGTCACCCATCACCTGGCCGACATTCTTCCGGAGATGGATCGCCTGCTGCTGATGCGCGACGGGCGCATCCTCGCCGACGGTCTGCGCCGCGAACTGCTCACCGCCGACAGCCTCAGCGAGCTCTTCCGCACGCCCGTGCGCCTGGGCCACGATGGCGACTGGCTGCACACCTGGTAACTCAAATCTGGCTGCTCGCATCTGACAAGCCAAATCCCATATCCCAAGCGCGAACTGCCTCCGGGCACCCTACTCTGCCAGCAGCCGCCGCGCCAGCGTCACATACAGATCCACAGCCTCCAGCAGCTCTCGCTTGGCAATCCGCTCGTCTGGCGTGTGCGCCACGTGAATGGAACCCGGCCCCAGAAGCAGCGGCTCGCCCCACTTTGTCAGTTGCGGAATATCCGTGGTGAACTTGGCCACCATCGTTGCAAAGCCCTCCACCGTCCGCAGCCGCACAAAGGGAATCTCCAACGGAAACTCGACCTCTGCCAGTCCTTCGGCCGCCTGCAGCAGCGCCGCACGCGTCGCTGCGGAATCCCCCACCAGCCGGATCAGCAGTTGTGCCGAGGCCTCATCGGCAATCACATTCGGCGCGCGCCCACCGGCAATCTGCCCAATGTTCAGCGTGCTTTCGCCCACATCCTCGGTCACCGGCAACGGAATCGCAAGCATCCGCTGCAGCACCTCAACCAGCTTGTGCACCGCGGAATCCCCCAGCTCCGGATACGCCGAGTGCGCCATGCGTCCGCTTGCCCGCACCAGCGCGCGCAGCGCACCCTTGGACGCCACCGCAAGCCGGTTGTCCGTAGGCTCGCCATTGATCAGCCACCGGCTGCCCGGAGCGCGCTCATTGGCCACCTTGGCTCCGGCCGAATCCCGCTCTTCCCCGGCTACAAACAGCAGCCCAACCGCGTGCCCTTCCGCTCGCAGCCGCTCGGCAGCGGCCATTTGTGCCGCCGCAATCCCCTTGGCATCGCAGACCCCGCGCCCGTACAGAAACTCCGCATCTTCGCGAAATGGCACATACGGTGGCACCGTATCCAAATGCGTGGAAAACACCAGCTCCGGTGCGCCTCTCTGCGGCCCGGCATATACATTGAAACGCCGCGCCACGATTCCGCTCTCCTGCGGCTGCGGAACCTCCATACTCTCTACGGCCCAGCCACGAGCGCGCAGCAGTCCTGCCACGCACTCCATCACCGCAGCCTCGTTGTAAGTCGTCGATTCAATCTCGACCAGTTCCCGCGTCAGTCCCAGCACATCCAGATCGTCCCACTGCTCGCCGCTCATTCCGCCGTCCAAATCTTCCTCCGCGTCACTCCCTGCCAGCATATCGCAGCCCACGCACAGGCACGCACGCCTGTTGCAGCGCTATCATCATCCCCATGGACTCTGCGGCAATGCCCTCCACCCTGCGCAGCTTCTTTTTGAATGGACCATCCGGACGCCTCGAAGCTCTGCTCGATCCCGGCCTGCCCCATGCCCCCTGTGCTGCGGTCCTCGCCCATCCTCATCCGCTCGGCGGAGGCTCCATGCACAACAAGGTCGTCTACCACGCAGCCCGCGTCTTTCGCAGTCTGGGCTGGCCCACGTTGCGCTTCAACTTCCGCGGTGTCGGCCTCAGCGAAGGCACGCATCATGGCCAGGCAGAGTCTGACGATCTGGAGGCTGCATTCACCTGGATGGACCATCACACTTCCCTGCCACTGCTGGCTGCCGGGTTTTCCTTCGGTGCCGCCATCACGCTCGCTGTCGCGCCCGCCCATCCGTCGGTCTTCGCCTGCCTTGCGCTGGGCCTCCCGCTGCACTCGCCTAACCAGCAATATACCTATCCGCAACTGGCACACTGGTCGCTGCCTATGCTCCTCGTCTCCGGCTCGCAGGATGCCTTTGCCACCCCGGACGAACTGGCCGCAGCCACACAACCAGCCCATCCCGCCGCCAGGCTGCAGATCATTCCCGATGCAGATCACTTCTTCACCGGCTACCTGCCACAGATGCAGGCAGCCATTCTCGGCTGGCTTACCGAGCTTCCCATCGCTCCCACAGAAACACCCACCGCGCCATGACTGACTCCGCTCCTGCCGTTTTCAAGCCCTTGACTTCCACGCTTGCTCTGCTGCGCTCCGACGCGCTGGCCATCCTGCGCGCAACGCTCGCTGAGTGCTCCATCCCTGCCGCATTTGCCCGCTGCCTGCGCGTCGAAGGCAGGACGATCCATCGGTTGTGCGGCGCTTCCGGACCATCCACACTGGACCTCAATCGGTTTTCGAAGGTTCTCGTCATTGCCCTGGGCAAAGCGGCACTGCCCATGCTTGACGCGCTGATCGCCATCTTTCCCGCCGAACTCCCTCTGCGCGGTCTTTGCGCGGCACCCACACTCCCCACCCGACAGCACACCGGCATCGCGTATTTCGCCGCAGGGCATCCACTGCCGAATGCAGACTCGTTTGCAGCAGCGCGAGCCGCGCTAGGTCTGCTCCACTCAGCCGACTCCTCCACGCTGGTACTCTTTCTCATCTCCGGCGGCGGCTCAGCGCTTTGCGAACTCCCCCTGGACCCAGCCATCTCCCTCGAGGACACACGCCGCTTCCATCAGGCTCTGATAGGCTGCGGCGCTCCCATTGCCGATCTCAACGCCATCCGCCAGTCTTTCTCCGCGGTCAAAGGCGGACGCATGGCCGCGGCAGCCGGGCAGGCTACGCAACTTTCACTGCTTGTCTCGGACGTACCCGCAGATGCACTGCAGGCGCTTGCCTCCGGCCCTACGCTGTCGGCCCACACCTCACGTGACCGTCTGGCTCATCATCTGGATCATTACCGGCTGTGGCCGCAGCTGCCCGCAACCGTCCTTCGCTACTTTCAGCAGACACTTGCCGATCCACCGGCAGCTCCTCTCCTGCCGGATCCCACGCGCTGCTTCCACGACCTGCTTCTTTCCGACCACGATCTTGCTCGTGCCGCCGTTGGTCACGCGCAATCCCTCGGCTACGCAGCTACCGTGGACAACCGTTGCGATGACTGGGACTATGCCCAGGCCGCACAGTGGCTCACCGATCATCTGCAGCAACGACGCACGACCCAATCGCGCACCTGCCTCATCTCCACCGGCGAGGTCACCGTCACGCTTCCGGACGCACCCGGAACCGGCGGACGCAACCAGCAGTTTGCGCTGGAATCGGCTCGCCTGCTGGCCCATTCTCCGACCTCGTCCACGGTCATCCTCAGCGCAGGCACGGACGGCGTGGACGGCAACAGTCAGGCCGCCGGAGCCATCGTCGATCCAGCCACCTGGGCCCGCGCGCAGGCGCTGGCAATGGACCCGGACGCTGCCTTGCACTCCTGCAATGCCTGGCCACTCTTTCAGGCCCTCGGTGATGCCATCACCACAGGTCCCACGGGCCACAATCTTCGCGACCTGCGCCTGCTGTTGGCAGCCGGGTAAGCCCGCACCGTACAAGCATGGGCGCACAAAAAACGCGGTGGCCGAAGCCACCGCAATGCTCTCTGCTCTGTTGTGTTACCAGCAGACACCCGGAAACTGTTCGTCTCTCTTGGTGTCTGTTTTGCCAAACCCTTCGGTTCGGCAAACCTGTGTCGCACCGGCTGCAGGTGCGATTCAAATCGATATGCGAACGAAATGCGTGACGAGGAAAGCGACTGCACCCGCTGCTACTGGGGTGGATTGGCATTCTTCGGCATCGGCGGCAGATTCGCACCATCCGGCGAGCCATCGGCGGGTTCTACACCCGTGGCTGGACCTGTACCTGAACCCGCACCTGGACCACTACCTGGCCCCATGCGATTCATCCCATTCCCCATCCCGTTCCCCATCCCATTGCCCATCCCGTTCATGCGCTGGTCTTCCATCTGCGCCCGCCGCTCGGCAATCAGCTGCCGCATCGTCTGCCACTGCTCCGGCGTCAACTGGTGGCGAATATCCAGCAGCAGTCGCGCATTGGCCACTTCGAGCTGTGCCCTGGCCTGGGCCACGTTCTTCACCTGCGCCAGAATCTGTTCATCGTTCGGCTGGTCCGCGTTCACCAT
>JAKBAG010000113.1 GCA_021809235.1 Acidobacteriota bacterium | reverse complement strand
ATGGATGCCTTCCACCTGCCGTGCGGGGAATCGTGGCCAGAGGGCAGGGTAATGGGAACATCCCGGCTGCCACGGCCCGCGGGAGCGATTTCATAGGTGACGGGAAGATCCTCGTCGAATGATGAAGGTGCTGCTGGCTGCGCGGCAAGCGGCGCGGCGGTGACCGGCGGCGGGACGGATGGGACGGCGTGCTGACGCTGGGCCTGGGCCCTGCGCTGCGCCTCCTGCGCGGCGAGCACGGCCTGACGCTCGGCCTCGGCCTGACGGGCGATCTCGGCCAGTCGCTCGGCCTCGGCACGACGGATGGCCTCGGCCTGAGCGGCAGCCTCCTGCGCGGCACGCTGGGCGGCCTCCTGGGCCTCGCGCTGGGCCTGCTCGAGCTGGCGGATGCGCTCCTCTTCGGCGGCCTCAAGGACGCGGCGGCGAATCTCTTCCCGGGCGTGGGCACGCGAGGCGGAAAAGTCACGATACTTGGCGCCGCGCATGTTGGCCCATGCGAAGAGCGTAGTGACATCCTCAGGCGATCCGAATTGTTCCTTCTTCGGGTTGGGCTCCGCCACGGGCACTTTGCTTCCGTTTCAGCGATGGGTTCCGGCCTGCTGCTCCTGCAAGCCTGACCAAGATGTGCGAAATCCGAGCAATGATTCCGCTGAAAACACCCGCTGTCCAAATTTGGACGCTACTCTCACCAATCCCAGTCTACGAATGGACTGTTGACATGAAAATAACACCCCTTTGGTTACCGATTACCACTTTTTGGGGATATGGCATCCTTGGGGTAAACCATTCCAAAATAACTCTGTCTGTGACAAGGTTTGCTGCCGCGCTGGCCGGATGCCGCAAAGGAAGCCGACATGCCATTATCGGTGATACGCACACGGCGGGAAATTGGATGGGGTGTTACGGTTTTTTTGTGAAGCGCTGGGCGGCGGAGCCCGGTTTGCAGCCGGGTGCAGGATGCGGCAAGGCAGGGGCGGGCAGCGTTTGAGGCTGTGCTAAGTTAGTAAAGGAAGTCATACTGGAGCTCGTAGCTCAGTCGGTAGAGCAACGCACTTTTAATGCGTGGGTCCTGGGTTCGATTCCCAGCGAGCTCACCAGACAACTTCCCTTCCCTTTGCCCATTTTCCCAGCGGATACCCCAACTCACAGCGTATAGCTTGCCATAGCTTGCCGCCTCCTGGATGCGGTTTGACGGTTGCAGCTTGGCTGTGCTCGCCCTGAGGCCGGGTGCACCTTAATGCTAGTCCGTGGGACGCTCCGGCGGCGGCAAAGTGGCCAGAAACTGCTCAGCGAAGCGAGCGGCATACTGGTCGGCGAGTGTATGGACTCGTTTGGGGTCATGGGAACGGACAAGAAGGCCGGCGTGATGATCCTTGCGGACGCGGATGGCAATCTCCGGATCGGCGAAGGCGCTGAGATCGGGCTCAGCGTCGCGGGCCAGGCAAAGGACGCTGGCAGCATACTCCTCGCGGACGTGCGGCAGGACGTACGGCTCGCCGCGGAGTTCGGCTACGTCCAGACGGGCCCATTCCCGCCAGAGATTGATGCCGGTGGCCTGCTCGACGAGATCAGAGATGAAGGCACCGCCGACGCGGGCAGCTATCTCCAGAAAGTAGAAGCGGCCGTCGGCGTGCGAGCGGATGTATTCGGCGTGGGTGACGCCGCTGCGCATGCCCAGCGCGGGGGCAAGCTGGGCATTGAGTCCGGTGAGATCGCGCCATTCGACGCTGTCCCGATCCAGGGTGCGGGTGGTGAAAACACCTCCCTGTTGCATGATCTGCAGTGGCGGATGGCCGTACTGATGAGCGGCGGAGAAGATGACCCGGCCCTCGCTGAGAATCGAGTCTACATGAAAGATGTCGCCAGGGATGAACTCCTCCATGAGGAAGCTGGATTGCCGGTCGCCCAGCTCTTCCAGGGCGGACCAGAGCTGTTCCGGCTCGTGGATACGACGTATGCCGAGTGCGGAAGCCTCGGCACGAGGCTTGAGCAGCCAGGGTGCCGGAACAGTTTCCATGTAGGTACGTAGATCGTCGTAGTGGAGGACGCGGACAAAGCGAGGGATGCGGAAGCCAGCCTCGGAGGCGGCGATGCGCATGGCCAGCTTGTCGCGATAGTAGGCCGTGTCGCTTGTTCCCATGCCTGGGATGCGCATGTGCTCGCGCAGATGAGCAGCCACCTCAAGATCAAACTCATCGAGTGCGGTGATGCGGTCGAAGCGGTGGGTGCGGGCCTGCCAGGCAACCGTGCTGCGGATCTGTTCGTGGGTCATGCCGCCGGGCATCAGGACAATATCATCGAGAATATCGCGTGGCCAGTCGGCGTTGGCCAGCTTTTCCACGGTGAGCAGGAAGGGACGAACTCCAAGAGCGGCAAGCTGACGCAGATAGGGCTGGCCTTTCTCATAGCTGGCGATGCAAAGGAAGCGTTCGGTGGACGTGGTCACGCGCAGAGAGCCTCCGGGCTGGGATGATGGACCAATCGGCGGACGGGTGGTGCTGCCGGATGTCGATAGTAGTACCACAGGGAGCCATAGGGTGGATGCCGGGGATAGTCCAGCCGTGCCAAGGCCGGGCATGCGCAGGGCATGGGCCAGGGACGGCGATGGCAGGCGGTGCAGCGACCTGTTCGGCTTCCGTCTCTTCGGCTACACTCGTACTCGATGAGTGATCCACTTGCAACGCCTGCCGGAGCAACGTATGACGGAGCAGCGCTGGCCGCAGTGGCCGGTCTGCACGACCAGCTTACCCGACGCTGGCATACCGAGGCGATGGAGACCTGGCAGCCGCCTGCCGAAACGCTGGATTCGCTGGTGGCGAGGCAGCATCTGGCGAATTTTGAGCTTTGGCACACTGAGGATGCTGCGCGGGCCGTGGGTGCAACCGATGAGCAACTGGCGGCGGTGAAGCGGCGCATTGATGCCACCAACCAGCGGCGCAATGATTTGGTCGAGGCAATTGACCGGAATTTGCTGGAGGTGCTGGCCGGGATGCGACTGCCGCGGGCAGACGGCGAGCTACACTCGGAGACACCCGGGCTGATGATTGACCGGCTGTCGATCCTGTCGCTGAAGATCTTCCATACGCAGGAGGAGATTGAGCGGCCAGGGGCACCGGATGGACATGCGGACAGGAACCGGGAGCGGTTGTCGATTCTGCTGGAGCAGCGGGAGGATCTGGCCGGGTGCCTGGTCCGGCTGTGGCAGCAGACCATAGAGGGCAAGCGAAGATTCAAGCTCTATCGGCAGTTAAAGATGTACAACGATCCCTCGCTGAATCCGGTGGTTTATCAGGCAGCGCAGGTGGGCTGATCGGTGGAGCGTGAGTGAAGGGACGGGCTGCAAAAGCGGTGGTCGCGCCCAGGCGGCATTGACGGCAGACGGCGATCTGCGTATAAAGAATGGGCCGAGTACCGGAGTTGCGGTCGGCCTGCCGACAGGAAATTTTCAAGCGGTTTCAATTCAGTAATGTACCGGATTGCAAGCATACGATGACACCAGAAGCACGAACCCCCAGCCGTCGCAAGGTAACTACAACAGCTACTTCACGCCCTCAGGCCGGTCCATCGGCGCAAACGCTGCAGCACTATCAGGCTGCGCTGCAACTGATGCAGACCGGCAAGTATGAAAAGGCCGTGGTGGCCTTTGACAAGCTGATGCCCACGGCAACGCCGGAGATTGTGGAGCGATGCCGGATGTATCTGGTGGCCTGCCAGAGGCAGATGGATCGCAACAAGCTGCACTTTGATTCGCTCGAAGAGCGGTATGACTATGCGGTTTCGCTGCTGAATCGAGACTATTTCGAAGAGGCGCGGGAGCAGTTTCAGGAGATTCTGGCCGAGCAGCCGGAGGCCGACTTTGCCTACTATGGTCTGGGTGTATTGGCCGCGGTGACGGGGCAGAGTGAGGATTGCCTGGAGGCCTTGAGCCATGCCATCCGGCTGAATGAGCGGAACCGGCTGCAGGCCCGCTCGGATGCCGACTTCCAGACGATGCTGGATGATCCTCGGTTTACGGAACTGCTGTATCCGGAAGTTCCGTAGCGTCGGGCGTACAGACGCCAGCCAGATGCGGCCGGGGTGGCCATATGCGGAAGGAATCTTTCCCTTTTTGATGGAATGGACTGCAAGCGCGAACAGGATGCCGATGCGCGTGGTCGCCATTGGCGGCGGCACGGGACTGTCCACGCTGCTGCGTGGACTTCGGCGGCATGTGGCAGTTCCGGGACAGCCGGCAGCGGCGGAGGATGCGCCGATTGGCGATCTGGCTGCCGTGGTGACGGTAACCGACGATGGCGGCTCCTCTGGCCGACTGCGTGAGGAGTTCAATATGCTGCCGCCTGGCGACCTGCGCAACTGCATGGTGGCGCTGAGCGAAGAGGAAGACCTGCTGACACAACTGTTCAGCCATCGCTTCCGTTCCGGCGGGGAGATCAAGGGACACAACTTCGGCAACTTGTTTGTAGCTGCGCTAACGGAGATCACAGGCGACTTTGGACACGCGATTCAACTGGCAAGCAAGATTCTGGCTACGCGGGGACGCATCTATCCGGTGACGACGGCAAACCTGACGCTGGTGGCACGGATGGATGATGGATCGACAGTTCGAGGCGAAACGCGGATCAGCGCCAGTCGCAAGCGGATTGTGGAGCTGATGCTCGATCCGCCGGTGGCCGAGCCGCTTCCGGAGACGCTGGAGGCTATCCAGCGCGCTGACCTGATCTCGGTGGGCCCTGGATCGCTGTACACTTCGCTGATTACGAATCTGCTGGTGAATGGGATTCCCGAAGCGCTGGCAGCCGCAGGCGGGGTGCGTGTGTTTGTCTGCAATCTGATGACGCAGGCCAATGAAAGCCTGGGCCTGACGGCATCGCAGCATATTGAGCGAATCTATGAGCACACCAAGGAGCCAATTTTCGACTACGCCGTGGTGAACACGGGGCCGGTGTCTGCGGAGATGCTGCTGCGCTATGCGGCCGAAGGCGCGGTGCCGATTCCGGCGGATGTGGAACGCATTGAGGCGATGGGTATTCGATGCGTGGCAGGAAACTTTCTCTCTGAAGGCAATGTGCTGCGGCATGCGCCGGAGCGGGTGGCCGGAGCATTGTTGGAGCTGGGCCGGCTGAGTCGCCCATTGGCCTCCAGCCGGTGAAAGCCAGTTGGGCAACGAAGGCAACTTTCCTCAACAGACAGGGTTGCATGGGGATAACAGGATCTACCGGCATGACGACGGATAGGTCGACCAAGGGGGAACGAATGCAGGGACGATCAGAAAAGGTGCGCGCCTGGACAGGCGCGATGCTGCTGCTGGCTGCTGCAATGACAGCTGGAGCTGCTCCAGTCGCTGGTAGCAGCGATGCCGGCAAGGCAGTCGCGCCGCAGCATCTGCTGGTGGACGTGACGGTAACCGATGCACAGGGTAAGCCGGAGATGGACCTGAGTCCATTCGATTTTCATCTGATGGACAATGGCAAGGCGCAGCGGGTGCTTGCGGTGCAGAAGGCCGGATGGATGGTCCCGGGGGCGGCAACGGCTCCGGAGATGGTGCTGGTGCTGGATGCGGTAAATCTCTCGTTTGAAAAAATGCAGCTGGAGCGGCAGGATGTCCAGAACTTTCTGCGACGCGACGGTGGCAGACTGCCGGTGCCGACGCGGGTGGCAATGCTGACAGATACGAAGTTCATCGAATCTGCCGAGCCAACCACGGACGGGAACCAGCTGGCGAAGTTCATTGACCGGAATCCGAATCCGGTGCACTCGCTGCGCTTCCAGGCTGGCTATTATGGAGAACTGGACCGGGCGACGTGGAGCATGGACCAGCTCTACAAGCTGGCGCAGGGCGAGCAGCAGCGGCCCGGGCGCAAGCTGGTGGTGTGGATCAGCCACGGATGGCATCCGCTGGCTCGGGATTACCTGGCGATGAGCAAGGAGGATCTGCAGCGGGATTATGCGATGGTGGTGGGGCTGACGAATGCACTGCTGCGGGCTCGGATCACCCTGGTGAGTCTGGACCCGATTCTGGACCTGCCGGGTGAAAACCTGAACTACTACAAAGCATTTCTGCCGCCGGTGACGAGCTGGCAACATGTGGATACTCCGAATCTGCTGCTGCAGGTGCTGGCGCGGCACTCCGGCGGAATGGTGCTGGACCAGAGTACGAATATCGAAGGGGAGATCCGGCAGGCAATGCAGGTGCTTCGCGGCTGGTACACGCTTGCGTATACGCCAACGAGCGCAGCCAGCGGCGAGACTGGAAGCGCAGGTAAGAGCGGTGCGACCGATCAGAGCGTCTTCCATGCGATTCAGGTAACGGTGGGCAGCGGACAGCCGACCGGGCAGGCGGCAGTGAAGGTGATGGCCCCGGTGGGCTACTACTGGAGCGCACAGTAAGAGCCTGCGTACACTGCCGGAGTGGATGGCATTCCGGCAGTGTTCCGGCTCAAATGCTCAGGCGACGAAGTACTTGGCCTGCGGGTGGTGAACGATGAGGGCGTTCGTGCTCTGTTCGGGCTCCAGCAGGTAGCCTTCGGTCAGGCGAACGCCGATCGACTCCTCGGGGCGGAGCAGGTGGAAGATGCGCTGCTGATCCTCCAGATTGGGGCAGGCCGGATAGCCGAACGAGTAGCGCGAACCGCGATATTTCTGGTGGAAAAGATCGGGGATTTTGGGCGAGTCTGCATTGGCGATGCCAAGCTGCTGGCGAACCTGTCGGTGGACGTATTCGGCGAGTGCTTCGGCCGTTTCCACACCAAGGCCGTGCAGGTAAAGATAGCGGGTGAAGTCGCCTGAGTCGAACAGCTTCTGAGCTTCGACGGAGGCTTGGTGGCCGATGGTGACGATGGTGAGGCCGAGCAGGTCATGACGGCCGGCGCTGGCGGGCAGGAAGAAGTCGGCAATGGAGAGCCGACGGCCCTGCTGCTGGCGCGGAAACCGGAAGCGCTCGATCTCGATTGCAGGATCTTCAGGGTCGAAAACTATGAGATCGTCGCCTGAGCTGTTGCAGGGGTAGTAGCCGATGACAGCCTCGGGGACGAAGATGCCTGAGGCGATGACTTCGCGCTGGAGCTCCTGCAGGATGGGCCGATACTTGTCCTCGACCATGCGGAGATAGTCGGCCTGCGAGGCCGTCTTCAGCTGCCACTGGTTTTTGAAAAGCGCAGTTTCGTTAAGGTAGGGAAAGAGCTCTTCGAGCGCGTAATCGCGGAAGACGCGTGCGCCCCAGAAGGGTGGGTCGGGGATGTTCGGCGGAGGCTCCACAACAGGCGAGCGGCCTTCGGCGGTAAGGGTGACCGATTCGATATCAGCAGGAACAGTGGGCCGGGACAGTGCACGGACAGTGGCGCCTTCCGTGAGCCGCTGCTCGCGAATGGCCGGGTCGGGACTGGTTAGGTCGCTCATCACGGCCAGGCCAGCAAAGGCATCCTCTGCGTAGTAGACCGGGCCGGAGTATTCGCGGCGCAGATCGTCCTCGACAAACTTGCGGGTGAGCGCGGCGCCACCGCAGATAACAGGGATCTTCAACCCCAGCCGCTCCAGATCCTGAATAACGTACTTCATTTCCAGCGTGGATTTGACCAGCAGGCCGCTGAGACCAATGGCGTCGGTCGGCTGCTGGCGAGCAGCGGCTAGGATGGCATCCGAGGGCTGCTTGATGCCGAGATTCAGCACGCGGTAGCCGTTGTTGGAGAGGATGATATCGACGAGATTCTTGCCGATGTCATGTACGTCGCCCTTAACCGTGGCCAGCACCATGGTGCCCTTGGCCGAGCCTTCGGACTTCTCCATCTTCGGTTCCAGATAGGCGACGGCGGCCTTCATGACGGCGGCTGAGTCCAGAACGGAGGGTAGTTGCATCTTGCGCGCGCCAAAAAGCTCGCCGACGGTCTTCATCGCGTCCAGCAGTACGGTGTTGATCAGGTCCAGCGGGGAGTAATCGATCAGTGCCGACTCGAGAGCCTCCTCAAGGGATTGCTTTTGCTCGCCGGTGCCAATGGTACGCTCGCCACGGATGATGAGCTGTTTGAGACGATCTTCCAGACTGAGGTCCTCAACGGCGAGCACCTCCTCCGGTGCCGCACCTTTGCCAAGAGCTGTGAAGTGGGCCATATAGGCCTGCAGTGGATCGACGCGGGTGCCTTCCGGAGTGTCCCACTGCTGGAAGATGAGCCGCCGGGCAAGCTCAACCTCGCGCTCGGGGATCTTGTAGAGCGGGTAGATGCGGGAGTAGTTGACGATAGCCGTGTCAAGACCGCGATCGACGGCCTCCTTGAGGAAGACGGAGTTGAGCACGCGCCGGGCGTAGGTGTTGAGTCCGAAGGAGATATTGGAGACGCCCAGCAGAGTCTTGACGCCTGGCAGTTCGAGCTTGATGCGGCGGACGGCCTCAAGGGTTTCGATGGCTGCAGTGCGGTAGTCCTCCTGGCCGGTGGAGATGGGAAGGGTGAGCGGGTCAAAGATCAGGTCCTGGGGGTGCAGGCCGAAGCGGTGGACGGCCATGTCATGGATGCGATGGGCAATGGCGACCTTACGATCTGCAGTGAGAGCCATGCCCTCCTCGTCAATGGTGAGGGCGATGACGGCGGCGCCGTAGCGACGCGCCATCGGCAGAACGCGGGTGGTACGCTTTTCGCCGTCCTCCAGATTGATGGAGTTGATGACCGGCTTGCCAGGGATGCGCTTGAGCGCCTCCTCGATAACATTGGCCTCGGTAGAGTCGATTAGGATGGGCGCGGGAATGCGGGTAGCGATCTTCTCCAGCACCCCATTCATGTAGGCCTGCTCATCCTCGCCGACGATAGCGCAGCAGAGATCGAGCATCTGGGAGCCTTCACCGATGAGGCGGCGTGCCATGCTGAGGATGCCTTCGTAGTCAGCAGAGCGGACGAGGTTACGGAAGTGATCAAGACGGGTAGTGGTGTTCATCTCC
>JAKBAG010000112.1 GCA_021809235.1 Acidobacteriota bacterium | reverse complement strand
GCTGGCCAGTCCGGCGGCGGGGGTGGAGGCGGAATCTGCGGCGTCACGGCAACCTTCGCCGGCTTCGGCTTTTTCCGATGTCGACGCATAGCCGCCCTGGATGCCGCCTTCCCTGACTTTGCCGGCTGGCTTGCCTTCGGCGTTTGACTTGTCTGCGGATTCTGGCTCATCTGGGCCTGTGCCGCAGCGCTGCACAGCAGCCCCGCCACCGGGAGTATGCCCAGCAGAACGACCGGCAGCATGGCCATCTGCGCAGCCGCAAGGCAGCGATTCCAACTCCCTCCGACCTTCGTGATTCCTTGCACGGGATTCGCGATCTCTGGCATCAGGCTCTTTCCGGAAACTCTTTCCTCGGCCACGCGCATCCCCGCCCGCGCAGCACACACTCACTGTACTAGACTAACAATGTTCCGGATTCGCTCAGCGCGTCTTCGGGTCTGGCTTCGCGAGTGGATCTGTTTCCCCGCGTGCGCCTTGCCCACCGGCTGCAGCCCATCCGCCAGACGGAAGGAGTCCTGTCCCACGTGAAGCCTCGTCCTGCTGCTGCCTTTCTCCTGCTTGCCGCTACTCTCCTGCTGGGCATTCCCTCGGCACTGGCTGCCACCTGCACCATGCAGGGCTCTCTCAAACCCACCGATCGCGCCGAACTGCTGGCGGCCAGCAACAGCCTGGCCAACGCCGTCATGGCTGGCAACACAGATGCCGTCCATGCCATGCTGCTGCCCGACATCAGCAGCGACTGGGACTCAATTCGCAGCGTCATCCTCAGCGCTCATCCCCTCTTTGTCGGCGGCAGCCTTCGCTGGCGCACCATGTACCTGCTGGACGCCTCGGACCAGAAATCCGCGCAGGATACCGAATTCTTCTGCACCAATCCGGAAAGCACCCTCACCGTCACCGTCAACCTCCAGAATCTGCCGCCCGGCCGCTACGCACTCGTTATGGGAGACGCCATGCACTCCCCGCTCGACGGACAGATTGCCATGATCCTGGCCGACAGCCAGGGCTGGAAGCTCGGCGGCCTGTACGCACGGGAAGGTGCCCTCGACGGACGCGACGGCGTCGCCTACTGGAAGCAGGCCCGCGCCGCCGCCCAGACCACAGACAACTGGAGCGCCTGGTTCAGCTATGACGTCGCTCGCTGGCTCCTACTCCCCATCAACTTCCTCACCTCGCCCAATCTACAAAAACTCGAGTCCGAGCAGCAGCACGTCAGTCCACCGGCACAATCCCTCCCGCTGCTGCTTTCGCTCACGCCCGGCGGCAGCGGACCCTCCTGGCAGCTCACCGCCGTCCATCTGGACACGTCGCTGCACTTCGCCGACCTCGCGCTCACCTATGACGGCAGCGGCACCACCGATCCAGTCGCAGCCCGTACGGAGGCCGTCCACGTCATGTCTGCTCTGCTGCGCATCCATCCCGGCCTGCGCAAAAACTTCCACGGTCTCTGGGCCTATGCCCAGAAAAACGGAACCCAGACCTTCGCCATCGAACTGCCTATGGACCAAATCCCGCAATGACCCACTCCCGTGAGTACCCGTCGCGGCCACTGCTCGGCGTTGCAGGCATCCTCTTCCACGCCGACGGCTCCCTGCTCATGGTGCAGCGCGGTCAGGAACCGGCACGCGGACGCTGGTCCATTCCCGGCGGACTGGTCGAGGTCGGCGAACGGATGGAAACCGCCGTCGCGCGCGAACTCCACGAAGAAACCGGCCTGCTCATCGAGCCGTTGCAACTGGTCGAGCTGGTCGAACGCATTCACCCCGACCCCGCCAGCCCCGACCGCATTCGATATCACTACGTCCTGGCTGATTTTCTCTGCCGCATCACGGGCGGCTCTCTGGCCGCCGCCAGCGATGCCGACGACGTCCGCTGGGTTCCAGCCGCGGAGTGGCTGCCGGAGTCGAGTCCGCTCGTAGAGCCCTTCGCACGCCCCATTCTGCACAAAGCCTGGACCCTCTGGCAGCAGTCCGGCGCACGGCACGATACTCGAATCCACCTGGAGCATAAGATCAGCAAGTAATTTATTGTCAATTATTTATCGAAATTTATTCAACAGGGTTTTTCGCGCCGATCCAGCCCGTATTTCAGGCAAAATATGTTGTTGCGCGAAAAAACAGAAAAATACACGTTTGCAAAAAAACACGGAAATGACACTTGCCCAGCGCCAGTATGTCACAAACCCTGAATAATGCCTGCAGCCTGTCTGGGTGTCCGATTCCGGCCCGGTTGTCTACTCGTCCTCGCCCCATACAAACGCGTCGGCCTGCGGCAGACCCAGGTGGCCCAGCACGCGGCACACATACTGGTGCGCAACCTCTTCCAGACTCGTCAGCCGATGATAGAAGGCGGGAATCAGCGGAAAGATCACGGCTCCGGCCTCGGCGGCCAGTTGCATATTGCGCAGGTGGATCCGGTTCAGCGGCGTCTCCCGAACGCACAACAGCAGAGGTCGGCGCTCCTTCAGCGTCACGTCGGCAGCCCGGGCGATCAATGAGTTCGCCATGCCGTTGGCAATGGACGCCAGCGTTCCCATGCTGCACGGCAGCACGATCATGCCGCTGGACGGATAGCTGCCGCTGGCGATGGAGGCTCCGATGTCCGAATCGACGTGCTGGGTCGTCTTGCGTGGCGCATGGCCCAGCAGTCGCTCCAGCAACTGATTCCGTCCTGCCAGATTCAGTTCCTCTGCCATCACCCGCAGCGAATTTTCCGACGGCAGAAAATGCACCCGCTCCACCCGCTCATCGGACTCCAGCACAGCCAGCAGATGACGACCAAAGATCGCTCCACTGGCACCGGTCATGGCAACGGTCAGGTTCAAGTCCAGTCTCCCCCGAATGGAAACAAAGTACGTTCCAATTTCAGCTTACAGCCCTCGCTGCAGGCCCTGTTGGCGGCATCACAATCGACTCCGACCCTTTGCAACCGGGCCAGAGCATTTTCTGCAAAATCACCCGAACGCCGTCCCGCTGGAGCTACTCGCCCAGCACCCGGGCAAAGATTGCATCCACATGCGCCAGTTGTCGGTGCATGTCAAAGGTGTGCTGGAGATTCTCTGCGCTCAGACGAGCCGTAATCTCCGGATCGCGCGCCACCTCGTCGCGGAAGACCAGATCTTCCTTCCACGCGCGCATGGCGTGGCCCTGCACCAGCCGGTAGGCATCCTCGCGCAGCATGCCAGCCTCAGCCAGGTCCAGCAGCAGTTGCCCGCTGAAGATCAGTCCGCCCGTACTTTCAAGGTTCCGCTGCATCCGTGCCGGATACACCAGCAGCCTGTCGATCAGGTCCGTGATGCGCGTGAGCAGGTAATGGGTCAGGATCGTCGAATCCGGGAAGATGATCCGCTCCACCGACGAGTGGGAGATATCCCGCTCATGCCACAGCGCCACATTCTCCAGCGCCGCCTGCGCGTTGGAGCGCAGCACCCGCGCCAGTCCGCTGATCTGTTCGCTCAGAATGGGATTCTTCTTGTGCGGCATCGCCGAGGAGCCCTTCTGCTTTTCGCTGAAGTATTCCTGAGCCTCGCGCACTTCGGTGCGTTGCAGGTGGCGCACCTCCACGGCAATCTTGTCCAGCGTGGAGCCCAGAACAGCCAGCGTGGAAATATATGCAGCATGGCGATCCCGCTGGATAACCTGCGTGGCCACCGGAGCAGGCTTCAGGCCAAGCCGCTCGCAGATACGTTCCTCGTGCTCCGGCTTCAGATGGCCAAAGGTGCCCACCGCACCAGAGAGCTTGCCTACGCGCATCTCCTCTGCGGCGGTGTTGAAGCGAACCAGATTCCGCTCCATCTCCGCATACCAGTTCAGCAGCTTCAGGCCAAAGGTCGTCGGCTCGGCATGGATGCCATGCGTGCGCCCGATGGTGGGCGTGTGCTTGAACTCAAGCGCGCGCCGCCGCAGAACGGCGAGAAAGCCCTCGATCGACTGCCGGATCAGCTCGGAGGCGGCCTTGATCTGCAGCGCCTGGGCCGTGTCCACCACATCGTTGGAGGTGAGCCCGTAATGGAGCCAACGCGAGGCATCGCCCAGCCCCTGCGCCTTCAGCGACTCGGCCACCGCCGTGGTGAAGGCAATCACGTCATGTCGGACTTCGGCCTCAATGGCCTGAATCCGTGCCAGATCAAAGCTGGCGCGCTCGGCAATGGCCTGTGCCGCTTCGGCTGGTATCACGCCAAACTCGGCCAGTACAAGGCTCGCAGCCGACTCCACCTGGAGCCAGCAGCGGTATTTGGCATCGTCGCTCCACAGAGCGCCCATGGCAGGCAGCGTATATCGCTCGATCAACGGAAGAAACCTTTCTGCAGCAGGGATTGGTGCAGCCAGAGCAACGCCATGCCGCCCGGCAACAGCGGGCTAAACGTTAACGCCGAAGCGGCGATCCAGCTCGTCATAGAGCAGCCCCTCGCCGGGACGATAGGGCTGGAACCACTCCCCGTCGATGACCAGCTGCGGAATAGCACGCTTGCCCACGTGGCGAATCACTTCCTCGGCAGCGCCGGGGGTCGATTCAATGTCAATCTCGGTATATGCAATCGCGCGCTCGGCAAGGTAGCGCTTGGCGGCGCGACAATCCCGGCACCAGGATGCGGAATAAAGCAGGATCTGCATACACTGATTGTATCGCCGGAAGCGAAGCCGGAAAACTGCCATACGAGCAGCCCCATGGAGAAACAAGCATCATGGAAGAACCAAACGCAGCATCCATTCGCAGACGGCTCCAGTTGGAGCCGCATCCGGTCGAGGGCGGGTACTATCGCCGCACTTACACCGCTGCCGAAACTACCGAAACCTCGCGCGGAAGCCGTGCCCTCGGCAGCGCCATCTACTACCTGCTGGAGCAGGGAACGTTTTCCGAGATGCATCGCCTCGCGTCCGATGAAATCTTCCATTTCTACTGCGGTGATGCCGTCGAGATGCTGCAACTGTGGCCCGACGGCAGCTCCCGGCTGGTACGCATGGGGCAGCAAATTGAGGCCGACGAACAGGTGCAGGTGCTGGTTCCCGCCGGAGTATGGCAAGGCACACGCCTGCTGGGCCAGGGCCGTTGGGCGCTGATGGGCTGCACCGTCTGCCCGGGCTTTGATTTTGCCGACTACAAGGGTGGCAGCGCCGACGAGCTGATCGCCGGCTGGCCGCAGGAGGCCGAACGCATTCGCCTGCTGACCCGGCGCTGACGCACACCGAACACAGGGCTGGCTGCTGCCCAGGTGGCTTAGACGGCGACCGCAATGCGCGCCTGAATCCGCTCCTTGCGCACCGTCAACTGATCCACCCGATCCATGCGCACCGAGTAGCCGCGACCGGGAGTATCGGCAATCTCAATCTCGCCGTCCGGCGTTACCGTGACCTCCGGCTCGATGATGTCCTCGCTCCAGTAGCGTCGCGAGGCGGAGACATCCCCAGGAAGCGAGAAGTTGGGCAGCGTGGAGAGCGCAATGTTGTGGGAGCGGCCAATGCCGGACTCCAGCATACCTCCGCACCAGACCGGAATTCCCCGCTCATAGGCGGCATTGTGTACGGCAATCGCCTCGGAAAACCCGCCCACGCGCCCCAATTTGATGTTCAAAATGCGGCAGGATTCCATCTCAATCGCAGCCAGAGCATCACGCCGGTTGCGGATCGATTCATCCAGGCAGATGGCGGTAGAAAGCCGCTTCTGCAGCATCGAATGGAAGTAGAAATCGTCATGCCAGAGGGGCTGCTCAATCATGAGCAGGTCAAAGGCTTCAAACTGCACCAGGTGATCCAGATCCCGCAGCCGATAGGCGGAGTTGGCATCGCAGCTCAGAGTGATGGAAGGAAAGCGATTCCGCACCCGCTCAAAGACCTCCAGATCCCAGCCCGGCTTGCACTTCAGCTTGATGCGCTGATACCCGGCAGAAACCTCGCGTTCAATCGTGGCCAGCAACTCATCAATGCTTGGCTGGATGCCGATGGAAACCCCGCACGGAATGCGCTCGCGCGTACCACCCAGCAGGCGGCTGAGGGAGATGCCCTTGCGCTGCGCCTCCAGATCCCAGATCGCATTCTCCAGGGTGGCCTTTGCCATGCGATTGCCGCGCACCTGCGCAAAAAGCCTCGGAATCTGTCCGCCGTGCTCGGGCGTGGCCGCTGCCAGCACTGGACCCAGCTCCTGCACCATCACCTGCCAGCAGGAGTCCACCGACTCCTCAGAAAAGTGCGGATGCTCGCCCGCCGTGCACTCGCCCCAGCCAATCAGCCCCTCGGAGTGCACCTCGGCCAGCAGCACACGGCGGTCACGCGTGACTCCAAAGCTTGTCTGAAAGGGTCGTACCAGCGGGAGATTCAGTTCACGCAGATAAATAGCGTCGATTTTCATGGCATTTGTTCCCTGCATGGATTCCTTCTATGCGTTCTCTGGAGACACCAGAAGCTCCAGGAGTTTATCGGGGGAAGGTGGCTGCACCCCGGCCGGTTGGAAACGCTGCGGCGTGATCACTCTTATGGTGCCACAAAACATTGCCACCAGGCAGAATCTTCGTTTCCGTGCCGTTGTCCGGAGCATCCCGTACTCCGTACCACGCCACACATTCGGCCACGCAACAGGGTTTATGGCTCGCTCCACGGAGCCAGCACAAACCGGCCCGATCCGTCAGCATCCAGTCGATAATCCACAATAGCCAGTCCCTGCGCAAAGGCCTGCTGCAACTGCTCGCGATTGCGCGTTTGGACGGCAGCGGCCTGGTCGCGCGTTCCGGCGTCGGCCTTCCACTGGGAGATGGCCGCAGGTACCTCCACTTCCACAGTTGCGCCCTGCTCTGCCTCGCCCTGCACGGCTTCATTCGGCATCTCTGCTGTCTGCGGACGCAGCCGGGAATGCACGCGCGGCGCATCCATCCACCACTCGGCCACCAGCCGGTCGGTGGGCAATCCTCCCTGCAGCCGGGAACTGGAGCTGCCATAGAAATTCGGCTCGTAGCGACGCACAATCGCTCCCAGCCGGTGGAGATTGAGATGGGCGTTCTTGATCTCCAGCGGATCGAAGGTCCACTCCATGCGGGCAATGCCGCGCTCCAGAGCATCCTCGCGCTGCGCCAGCTTCAGGCGGCGTCCAATGCCGGTGTCCCGATACCCTTCGCGCACAGCGAGCATGTGGGAGTGCAGATAGCTGACCGGCTGTCCGCTGCTGGTCTTCACGCCCGGCAGTGCCAGCGCAAACCCCACCATGCTGGCAGCGTCGCCCTGCCTGGCGGCACCGGCCTTAGCCGTGTCAAAAGCGCCCAGCACCTGCCCGCCAATCTTCTGGGCCACCAGGAAGACGCGGCGCGGAATCACATCCCCATCCGCATAGCCCCAGACGTCCACCTGTAGTTGCACACAGGCTTCCAGTTCCTCCAGCCCTCTACAGGAACGAATGTGAATCATGACTCTTCTGCCTCCGTGGCCGCCATGGCCTGCTTGGCTTTTTGCCACAACTTTTCCAGCTCTTCGGCTTCGGCATCCGGCAGCGCATCCCCGGCCATCAGCTCCATGCAGGCAAACCGCCTCCGGAAGCGCAGATTGGCAGCGCGCAGCGCCATTTCGGCATCCACGTGCAGATGCCGCGCAAGCTGCGCGACGGTGAACAGCATGTCTCCCAGTTCGGCCTCAATGCGCGCCTGCCGACGTGGCGCATTCTCCGGCTGCTTGGCCTCGACCACCAGTTCCGCCGTCTCCTCAGAGAGCTTGTCCAGAAGCATCTGCCATTGCGGCCAGTCAAAACGCACCTTAGCCGCGGCAGAGCCAATCTGCGTCGCTTCGGCAAGCGCCGGCTGGCTGCGCGAAACCGCATCCAGACGACCGGCTGACCGAGCTGAATCGGTCTGTCCGTTCTTCTCCGCCTGCCTGCTTTTCTCCGCTTGCTTGATAGCCTCCCAGTTGGCCAGCACCCGCTCTGACGATCCTTCCACCGCCGCATCCACGCTGGCCGAGTTCCCTGCCCTGCGGGAAGCCTCCTCGCCAAAAACATGGGGGTGGCGGCGAACCAGTTTGCGATTCAACTCCACGAGCACATCCTCGATGGAAAAGCCCACTGCCTCGCTTTCACTTGCCATCTGCGCATAGAACAGCACCTGCAACAGCAGGTCGCCTAGCTCCTCGCGCAGATTTGACCAGTCCCTGCGCTCGATGGCATCAAGCACCTCGTAGGTCTCCTCCAGCGTGTACTTGCGGATGGAGTCAAAGCTCTGCCTGCGATCCCACGGGCATCCATCCGGAGCGCGCAGTCTCGCCATAATCTCCACAGACTCAGCAAATTGACGGGCGGCAGGCTGCTCTACGGACAGGGCAGCAGTCGGAAGATCCGAATCGCGATGCATGCTTTTACTGTAACCTGCTTGTGGAACAGGCATCGCAGAAAGGACAGCAGAGCCGCACCTGCATGCAAGGCACACTGGATACCGTCGTCCCCGTCCTGCTCGGCGCACTCTTTGGCGCCGTCTTTGGCAGCTTTCTCAATGTGGTCCGCGTACGCATGCCCGAAGGACAAAGCCTGCTGCTGCCCGGTTCACACTGTATGCACTGCAATCGGCCTTTGGCCTGGTGGCAGAATATCCCGCTGCTGAGCTGGCTGCTGCTGCGCGGCCGCTGCCATGCCTGCGGTACCTCCATCCCGATCCTTTATCCGCTGGTGGAGCTGACCATGGCTGTACTCTGGGCCGGCTGTGCTGCTGCATCCATTCCGACGGCAGCAATTTCAGCTCCGATGGGGCTGCAACAGGCCGTGGCATGGGCTATCTTCTGCTGGATCATGGTGCTGCTGGCCGCGCTGGACTGGGAGCACTTCTGGCTGCCGGATCGCGTCACCTTTCCAGCCATTGCTCTGGGGCTGCTCTGGCATGCTCTGCGCGCCACGCAATGGCCGCTGCCGCTCAGCCTGCTGCAGGGGGAGCTGCTCCGTGCAGCAGGACTTTCGACTCTGGGTAACTCCGTCCGGTCCGGCCGCATCTA
>JAKBAG010000111.1 GCA_021809235.1 Acidobacteriota bacterium | reverse complement strand
CCTCGGCTTCCACCTGGGCGACGCTCTCCATTGAGGAGGGCAATTGCAGCCGAATTCGTTCTGAGCCGGTGTGGGTCAATTGCGATCCTGACGGTGCCATGCGCAGGCAGAACGGCTGGAAATCTGCGCGGCACATACGCAGTTTCAAGGCTCAGCCTCGCTCTGTCAAGCAAATCTGCTTCCCGGCTGCGGCAGTCATGGTCGAATGTTTTACACTCAAGCACGGATGCACCTGCGAAGCACAACCCGCGTGAGTCTGAGTTCCCTGATGGGCGCATCCGTTACCGATGCCTCCGGCAAGACGCACGGCAGGCTTAGAGACATCGCCGTGCATACGGGAGCCGATGCCGGTCGTGTTGCCGGTCTGATCCTGAAGACCCGGGAAGGTAGGCAGATTGTGCCTTCCACCGAAGTGATTGAAACCCCGGCAGGCAATCTGGAACTGCGCTCTCCCAGGGTGCTGCAGCCGCTGGCCGGGGATGAAAACTTTCTCTTTCTCTGGCAGGATCTGATCGATCGCCAGATCATCGACATTCACGGCCGCAAGGTGGTTCGCGTCAACGACGTAAGCCTGGAGTGGCTGGGCCATGGCAGTGTGCATCTGCTGCGTGTGGCTGAGGTAGAGGTGGGGTTGCGCGGCGCATTGCAACGCGTCTTGAAGGGGATGATGCCGCGCCGCTGGCTCGATGGAATCGCAGTCCGCGTCCATGCCAGAGCAATACCCTGGCACTTTGTCGACGTCATCGAGGTCGACCCGGCCCGTCGCGTCAAGTTACGCATCGAGCACGAGCGACTGGCGAATCTTCACCCCTCGGATTTGGCCGAGATTCTGGCTGATCTGGCTCCGGCCGAGCGCGAGGCCATCTTCAAAACTCTGGATGAGGAAGTAGCTGCCGAGACACTCGAAGAGGTAGAGCCCAAGCTGCAGAAGTCTCTCATTGATTCTCTCGATGAGGAGCGCATTGCCGATATTGTGGAGGAAATGGACCCCGCGGCAGCGGCTGACCTGCTCAACGAGCTACCCGAAGAACGCTCCGAGGCCATCCTGGAAGAGATGGAGCCGGAGGAGCGGCAGGAGGTTGAGGAGTTACTGGAGTTCGACGAGGACTCAGCCGCCGGCAGTATGACCACAGATTTTGTCGCTGTACCGCAGGACTTCCGCTGCGAGGATGCCATTGTTGCATTGCGTAGCTTCGATGGCGATCCTCTTGCCGTCGGAGAAATCTTCCTGCTGGATGCCCATGGCTGTCCCACGGCTGCCGTACCCATCCAGCGTATTCTTGTGGCGGACGCATCCGCGCAGCTGTCCACTCTTGCCGAACCCCCGCTCATCACCTGCCATGTGGATATGCATCAGAAAGAGGTTGCCGAACTTTTTGACAAATACAGCCTACGCAGCCTGGCGGTGGTCAATGAGGCAGGCAATCTGGTCGGCGTTATCCATGCCGACCAGGTGATCCACTTCCTGTTTGAGAAGCTGTAGCCGCAGAGCATTCCCTTCAAGTCGCTTGGTGGTCCTAGTGGAGCAGGGAAAAGCTCTGCGCTGCGGTAGATGCCATATGCAGCACCCACCCCGGCGCTATGCCAAGCGCCAGCGTGGTGCCACCAGCGGCAAAGATGGCGACCACCGTAGCTACACTCCAGCGCCCCTCTGGAGCAGTCTTACCATTCTTCGGCTGCACCACTGCCATGGCGAAGCGAAGATAGTAGGCTGCCGCAATACCGGAGTTTAGCAGACCGATCAAAGCCAGCCAGGTGGCTCCGCCCTGCATGGCCGTGGAGAAGGAATAGAACTTGGCAAAAAATCCACCGGTAAAGGGAATACCAATCAGGGAGATCAGGAAGAGCAGCATCAGGCCACCGGCAAGCGGGGACTCTGCCAGCACCCCGCGATAGTCGGCGATTGTGCTTCGCCGCTCGCTGGTTCCAGCCACCAGGCTCATCAGTCCAAAGATGCCCACATTCATCGCCGCATAGGCCGCTGTGTAGAATGCGATGGCTGCGATAGGTTCTGTCCCCGAGCCTGCCAGCGCAGCCAGTAGATATCCGGCGTGAGCAATCGAGGAGTAGGCCAGCATGCGCTTGGCATTCTGCTGTCGCAGCGCGGCCAGATTGCCTACCGTCATGGAGAGGACAGCCACGATCCACAGCAATGGCATCCACAAGGCGTGAAGCAGAGGAAACGCGCCATAAAGCAGCCGTACCAGCAGGGCAAAGGCCGCCACCTTGGGAGCCGTGCTCATCAGCGCCACGACTGGTGTGGGTGCGCCTTCATATACATCCGGAGTCCACACATGGAAGGGCGCTGCCGATACCTTGAACAGCACGCCGACCATCATCAACGCAAAAGCCAGAAGCACCAGCGTGTGCGAGCGCGCAGCCGGCAGCAGCGCAGCGATCTCCGGGATCTTCGTTGTGCCCGTTGCGCCAAAGATCATGGCAATGCCATAGAGCAGGAAGGCAGTGGCAAACGAGCCGAGCAGGAAGTACTTCATCGCTGACTCCGGACCCTTGGCTGTGTCCTTGCGATATCCCGCCAGCACATACGTCGAGATGGAGGAGATCTCCAGCGCTATAAAAACTACCAGTAACTCCACCGCCGAGGTCAGCAGACACATACCTACCGCACCAAAGACCATAAGGGCAAAATATTCCCCGCGGTGATGCTGCCCCTCTGGCAGCGCATCGATCGACAGCAGAATTGCCGCCAGCACAATCCCGCAGATCAGTACATGGAAGAAGGTCGAGAAGGCATCCGTCTGTACCGAGCCGTAAAAGGCAGTTCCCGATGGCAGCGAGCCCTGCCACAGGCTTGCGCCCAGAGCCGCGGTCACGCCCAGGGCAGCCAGCCAACCCAACGGCCTTCGGTCAGCCTGCTGGGGCAGAGAAGAATCGGCCAGCATCACCAAAACACCGGCCAGTGTAAGAACGACTTCGGGAAGAATACGGAAAAGATCAGGAGTCATTGACGACCTCCCATGCTGCTGGCGATCACGGTCCCAGACTCCATCCTGACAGGGGAAACTCCCTGAGCATGCATCGTATGCGTCACGGTTTGCAGGGCCGACTCGATCGCTTCGGTCCACACGGTCGGCTGTACGCCAATGGCCAGCATCAGCACGGCCAGCACACCGACGGTTACGGTCTCCATGCCGGTCAGGTCACGCGCCACACGTCCTGCGTGGCCGTTGGTCTGCCCATCGGCAAGGAAGATTTTCTGGATGGCGCCCAGCATGTAGGCCGCGCTCAGAATCACGCCCAGCGCTGCAATCGCAGCCCAACTGCGGCTTACGCCCGCAAAGGTTCCGGACAGTACCAGGAATTCGCCTACAAAGCCATTCAGCAGCGGCAGGCCAATCAGGGCCAGTCCGGCGATAGTAAACAGCGTGACCAGTCTGGGCGTCTGCTTCGCCAGACCGCCAAAATCCGCCATGCGGCTTGTCCGGGCCGACTCATAGAGCACGCCAAACATCAGGAACAGCGCCGCTCCGATCACGCCCTCATTCACCGTCTGCAGCACCGCGCCGCTCATGCCTGCTGCCGTAAAGCCATAGATACCCAGCGTGCAGAAGCTAAGGCTGCCGATGGTGGCGTATGCCAGCAGCTTCCAGAACTCCTTCTGTACCAGTGCCAGCATTGCGCCATACAGAATGCCGATGGTCGCAAGCGCAATCATCCACGGCGCGGCGCGATGCGCCATGGCAGGGAACAGCTCCACGTGGAAGCGAATCAGCGAGTAAAGTCCGAGCTTTCCAGCGGCAATCATGGCAATCGCTACCGGAGCTTCCGAGAACAAGTCCGGCAGCCATCCATGCAGCCCCAGTACAGGAACCTTTACGGCAAAGGCAATCAGAAAGGCCACCGAGACCCATCCAAGCTGCCAGCCCGGCAGCGAGCCAGACGCCACAGCCGCCTGCAGTGTGGCATAGTCAAAGCTTCCCGTGCGCGCATAGAGCCAGAGTAGTGCCACCAGCAGAGGAGCCGAGGCCAGGAACGTATACAGGAAGAACCGCAATGCCGCCTTGCCCGCTGCGCCATCGCCCAGATTGCGCCCAAACATCGCCGTCAGCACCGCGATCGGGATCAGGGATAGCTCCCAGAAGCCGTAGTACAGCATCAGATCCAGCGACACAAACACGCCGACCATCGCCGTTTGTTGCAGCAGATACAAGGCATAGAAGGCCTTGCTGTTCTTCTGCACTGCGCGCCAGCTGGCCACCACGCCCACCGGAGCCAGCAGCCCTACCAGCACCACCAGCCACAGCGACAGTCCATCCACGCCCACGTGGAAGTGGATGGCCGGGCGGCTCAGCCAGGGCAGATTCTCTTCAAACTGGAATCCAGCCTGCTGGGTGTGGAAGTGTGCCGGCAGATGCAACGTGCAGACGAACGTCAGCAGTGAATCAAGCAGGGCAATCCAAGCCGACAGTTTGCCGCGATCCGGCAGCAGCAGAATCGCTCCCATGCCGACCAGTGGTACCACGAGTATCAAGCTGAGAATCATGCCGTCCATGTTCTTACCGCACCGCCCAGTGGATGGAATCCGCAAATCCGTTCAGGCCCAGCAGGGTTCCTGCCAGGGCAAAGAGAAGCAGCGCCGCTGCGCCGGCAGCCAGCCAAGCTGCGTAGGAGCGAAGATTCCCTGACTGCCAGCGTCGCAGCAGTTCGCCGCTCAGCCCGACAATGCCGGCCAGCAGCCACGCTGAGCCACGCACCAGTGTCCACTCGCCCACCCAGCCCAGCACGAAGCGTGCTACCCACTGCACCGGTCGCACAATCAGCGCCGTGTAAATCTCGTCGATCCAGTACTTGCCCTCCAGCAGACGACGAATCGGGGCAAGACTCTGCGCTGCCTGCTCTGCCGCTTCGCCATCCCTGCCAAAGAACAGATGCGCCAGGAACCAGCCCAACGCAGCCACCAGCACAGCCAGTACAGAAAGGAACAGTTCGGTGTGTCCTGCATCGGACACCGGGGCAAGGCCGGTTACCGGCTCTAGAAAACCAGCAAATCGTTCGATGCCTATCCAGCCACCGCTCACGGAAAGCAGCGCGAGCACTATCAGCGGCAGCAGCATGATCCATGGACTCTCGTGCGCATGCGCCGCATGGGCGTCATCGTGCCCATTGTCGTGAACAGCACTGCGCGGTTCCCCAAGAAAGGTCAGGTACCACAGCCGGAACATGTAGAAGCTCGTCAGCAGAGCTGTAATCAGGCCCACCGTCCACAAGGCCTTGCCCAGGGTGCCATGCTGGAAGGCTGCCGCAAGGATCGCGTCCTTGGAAAAGAAGCCGGCAAAGGGAAAAAAGCCGGAGATGGCCAGCACTGCGGCAGTCATTGTCCAGAATGTGACCGGCATGGCTTTGCGCAGTCCGCCCATGCGCCGCATGTCCTGTTCGCCGCTCAGGCCATGAATCACCGATCCAGCAGCAAGGAAGAGCAACGCCTTGAAAAAGGCATGCGTCATCAGGTGGAAGACGGCAGCAGAATACGCGCCAACCCCGCAGCCAAGAAACATATAGCCCAGTTGCGAGATCGTCGAATAGGCCAGCACGCGCTTGATGTCGGTTTGCACCATGGCCACCGTGGCGGCAAAGAAGGCTGTCGCTGTTCCCAGCACAGCTACCACCATCAGTGCCGTTGGAGACAGATCAAACAGCGCATGCGTGCGGGCAATCATATAGACGCCAGCCGTCACCATGGTTGCCGCATGGATCAGCGCCGAAACCGGCGTTGGACCCTCCATCGCATCCGGCAGCCAGATATAAAGCGGAATCTGTGCGCTCTTTCCCGTTGCGCCCAGAATCAGGCACAGACAGATGAGCGTGGCCGCAGCGCCGGAAATTGCGACATGTCCGGTGAGTTGGGCACCGATCTGATGAAAGTTCAGCGTACCGAAGTTGGCAATCAGCAGAAACATGCCGATCAGAAAGCCGAAATCGCCCACGCGATTCACCACAAACGCTTTCTTCCCGGCATCACCCGCCGATTTGCGATCGATGTAGAAACCAATCAGCAGGTAGGACGCCAGTCCCACTCCCTCCCAGCCTACAAACATCAGCAGGTAGTTACCGGCCAGCACCAGCACCGTCATGAAGAACAGGAACAGGTTCAGGTAGGCAAAATAACGCCAGTAGCCCTGCTCATGCTCCATATAACCGACTGAGTAGAGGTGAATCAGGAAGCCAACTCCGGTCACCACCAGCAGCATCACCAGCGAGAGCTGGTCCAGGACGAATTGAAAGCCCACGTGGAAGCTGCCGACGGCAATCCACGTCGGAGTACCGACTTCGGCCATCGGCAGCAGCATGCCGCCATGCACCATCCAGGCTGCACGCGCTACCACAGCAAAGGAAAGCAGCGGAAACAGGAGCGCGATCGTGGAAACAAGCGCCTTCGGTAGCCGGCTGCCAAACAGGCCATTCAGCAGAAATCCCGTGAAGGGAAACAATGCGATCAGGGGCAGAAACAGCATCGGCTCGTTCATAGCTTCATCCGGTCAATCTGGTCCACGGTCAGGGTGCCGCGAACGCGGAAGATGGCAATGATGATGGCCAGTCCCACGGCGGCTTCAGCCGCTGCCACCATCATCACGAAGAAGACAAAAATCTGGCCCTTCACCGCATGCCACTCGTGGGCAAAGGTCACAAAGCTCAGGTTCACGGCATTCAGCATCAGCTCGATGGACATGAAGACCGTAATCAGGCTGCGCTTGCTCAGGAAGCCAATCACGCCCATCGTGAACAGCGCTGCGCTCAGCAGCAGATACCAGTCGGCGGGAACGGAAGTGTTCATGCGTTGCCGTCATCCTTTCGGGCCAGTGCCACGGCGCCCAGAATCGCAATCAGGATCAGAACCGAGGTCAGTTCAAAGGGCAGCAGCAGGTCACGAAAAAGCACCCTGCTCAGGTCCTGCGTGGTGGTAATGCCATCGCTCAGGGAAACGGTGCCATAGTGCCGGCCAGCGCGGAGAATGGCCGAAGCCAGCACCGCCAGCAGCGCCACCACGGCAGGGAAGCCTACCACCCGCGCCGCAGAACTGCCCCAGGTCTTTTCCTCGCGGCCTTCATTCAGCAGCATCACCACAAACGTGAACAGCACCATGATGGCGCCGGCATAGACGATCACCTGCGCCATGGCCAGAAACTCAGCCCCCAGCAGCAGATAGAGCACCGCCAGCGAACTCATCACCACAATCAGCGAAAGCGCGCTGTTGATCGGATGCTTCTGCAGGAGCAGATTCGCAGCCCCGGCCAGCGCAAACAACGCAAAGATGAAAAACAGTACCAGATGCATCCGCAATCCGTTTTCTTCGTGCCGATTCAGGAGTTTACCTCGCGGCTCGTATGCACGACCTGCGTGCCGCGGATGAGGGGATCCAACTGCCTCCGGCGCAGAAGTCTCCCCGATTGTAACTTAGAGGAACGCCAGCACCAGGCTGGTTCCCACGATATTCAACATGGCTGCCGGAAGCAGAAACTTCCATCCGAAAGACATGAGCTGGTCATAGCGGAAGCGCGGCAGCGTACCGCGCACCCAGATATAGAGAAAGAGGAATGCAAAGACCTTGGCAACAAACCAGAAAATCGGTCCAAGCACCCCGACCACCATATTCTGCGGTGGAGGCAGCAGGTCTCCAAACGGGCTGGTCCATCCGCCCAGGAACAGCAGCGTTGCCACGCAGCTTACCGTGATCATGTTGCCGTATTCGGCCATGAAGAACATGGCAAACTTCATCGAGCTGTATTCGGTGTGGTAGCCGCCGGTCAGCTCCGTTTCCGCCTCCGGCAGGTCAAATGGCGCGCGGTTGGTCTCCGCATAAGCTGCCATCAGATAGATCAGGAAGGCAAAAATCTGTCCGCCGCCAAAGATATTCCAGCTCGCAATTCCATGTACGGCCTGCACCTTCACAATGTCGGTCAGGGAAAGCGACTGCGCGCGCAGGACCACGCCCACCAGAGAAAGGCCAAGCGCCAGTTCATAGCTGATCATCTGTGCCGAGGCGCGCAGCGAACCCAGCAAGGAATACTTGTTATTGGAAGACCAGCCGGATAGCGCAATGCCATAGACGCCAATCGAGGTCACGCTCAGCAGGATCAGAAGGCCGATGTTCAGGTCCGAGAGCACAAATAGTCGCATCCCATGCCAGCGCATCGTCTCCCCGAAGGGAATCACCGCAATCGAGAGCAGGGAACAACTGAGTGCGATCAGCGGCGCCAGCAGATAAAGCGGACGGTAGACTCCGGAGGGAATGATGTCCTCTTTCAGGAACAGCTTCAGCCCATCCACCAGCGGCTGCAGCAGTCCGAAGGGTCCCACGCGTGTTGGTCCCCACCGGTTCTGTATCCGGCCCACCAGTTTGCGTTCCAGCAGAACCGTGTACGCCACAGCCGTGAGAAAGATCACCAGCACCACGGCGACCTTCACCACGCTCAGCACGACAAACATCCAGAGTTGCACGCTCGCAATCCTTTCCCGCGTCTTCAGTCAGCTGCAGCAGCCGAGCGAAAACCTTCCTGATATGCATTTAGTTTCTGCAGCGTTTCCGTCTGTAGGCCCAGTTCCCCGGAGCGGAAAAGCCCCGGATGTGTGGCCACCACGCCATCCTTGCGTCCTAGCAGGGAATCCAGCGGCACAAAACCTGCTCCCGGCGCTGTTGCCGTCTCATTGCCGGCAAACAGATTCAGTCGGTCCAGCCGGTAACTCGGCACCAGCCGTTCCACCTCGTCCAGCGTGGCCAGAGGATCAAAAGGACTCAGACGCGGCTCCAGGCCGTTGGCCGTCAGCCACACCGCATGTCGGTCGGCCTCGCCTGCCTGTGCACCCCGGCTCTGGCCCATGTCCGCACGCATCCCGGTCGACTGCCCAAACGGCACCAGCTTTCGCACATCCACACCCATGGCGCCGGCCAGCCGCACCACAATCTCGAAGTCCGGCTTCACGCCGGCAAGGTCCGCAGCCTTGCGCACCATCTGGATATCGCCGTAGCAGCTGGTCACGGTCCCGGTCTTTTCGTAGAGGCTGGCGGCTGGAAGCACCACATCGGCCTC
>JAKBAG010000110.1 GCA_021809235.1 Acidobacteriota bacterium | reverse complement strand
GGGGATGTGGTGGTCTTTCCGTTTGTACCGGTCACTCCGGTTGCCCGTAGCGAATTCTCAGGATGCCCGAAGAATTCCGCCGCCGCCTGTGCCAGTGCCGTTCTCCCATGCTCCACCAGCAGCGTGGGGATATGGGATGCCGACCGTGCCAGTTCGTCAAAAGCAGCAGGGGAATCCGTGATAATGGCAACCGCGCCCGCCTGCAACGCCGCATGGAGATATCGGTTACCGTCAGTGGTGCCGCCGCGCATGGCCACGAATAACGACCCAGGCTGCACTCGGCGCGAATCGTACTCCACCCCCAGAATTCTGGGATTGACCTTCCCGCTTGGCGACACCACTGCCGCATCATGCCGATTCCGCGCCGTTACCGCCACCGCGATCTTGCTCCAGTTTGTCGATGGCTTCTGCATGCTCACTCCGCTGTTCCAGTTTACGGCGCAAAATGTACGGTGACAGGACTGCCTGCATCCAGACGCGTTCCTGCAGCTGGCTCCTGTGTCCGCGCAATTCCTCGCCCGTCCACATGCAACACAAGCCCGGCCTGCGCGGCACGCACCACTGCATTTCGCATGGACATTCCCACAAACGACGGCGTCTCCACCATCGCACCAGTATGCATCACGGCAAGGTTCGTGCCAGACTGCGGCTGCAATGCTGGTGTTGTCTGCGTCAGGTCGGCTGCCGTCGCACTTCCGGTGTTGTGGCCTTTGTCTGTCGAGGATTCGCTTCCCAGCTTTGCCTCATCGGCGGTTGTCGGCAGATGTCCGGAAGCAGAGACCGCCTGGCGCAACGGATCATCGGCCGGCAGATCCTGCATTGCCTGCAACAAGGCAGAGGCATCGCCCGTCTGTTCGTGATCCTGCTCCAGATCGCGCGCAACCAGGGGCGCAGACCGCACAGGGTGGACCGGAGCGTCATGAGGTACGTTCAGATACTCAAGCACCTGCTGCGCAACCTCGCTAAAAACCGGTGCCGCCACCGCGGTGCCATAATAGGCGCCTCGCGGATCATCCAGCACAATTGCCATCGCGATCACCGGGGAGTTCACCGGAGCAATTCCAGCAAAGGATGCAATATGCATCGTCTTGGAATAGCGATGCGTTGCCGGATCAATCTTCTGCGCCGTTCCCGTTTTGCCCCCTGCCGTATAGCCATTCAGCTCCGCTGGACGTCCGGTTCCATAGAGCACCACATCCTGCATCATGCTGCGCATCTGCGCTGCTGCCAATGTCGAAATCACGCGATGAGCACCAGCTGGTAGCGGATTTGGCAACTCTTCTCCTGCATGTACCGGATGCTGGCTCAATCCGCTCTCCGGATCACCGGTCTCACCCGTGTGAGCCTGCAGTACGATATGCGGCGGAAGATAGACCCCGCCATTGGCAATGGTGGACACCATCGTCACCAGCTGCACCGGAGTCACGGCCACCTCCTGCCCCATGGCAATCGATCCAATCGACGACGGCCCCCACTTGTTCACAGGGCGAAGCAAACCGCGCGTCTCGCCCGGCAGTTCCACGCCGGATCGCTGCCCGAATCCAAAGGCGCGAATGTACTGGTAAAAACGATCCTGCCCAACCTTGAGCGCCAGCTTCACTGCAGCTACATCGCTGGAGTGCTCCAGCGCCTCGCGAACAGGAATCTTCCCGTAGTGATCGGATTTGTCATCGTGAATCACACGGCCAGCCAGTGTCATCTGCCCACCCTGGCAATCGATGATGTCATCGGGCGTGGCAACCTTCTGATCCATAGCCGCCGAATACGCCACCAGCTTGAAGGTGGAGCCCGGCTCATACACATCACTCACCGCATGGTCACGCAGCAGAGCCGGCGTGGCATGCCGGAAATCATTCGGGTTGAATGTGGGCCGGATTGCCAGGGCTAGAATCTGTCCCGTATGTACGTCTTGAATGACGATCGTTCCATTGTCGGCGTGGGTGCGCGCCATGGCACCATCCAGCGCCCTCTCGGCAATGTACTGGATATTCTCATCGATGGTCAGCATCAGATTTTCACCCGGATCCGGTGCCTTCACCGTGGATCCCAGCACACGCCGACGCGCATCCAGTGCGGCATACATCCTTCCAGGCTGCCCATGCAGACCACTGTTGTACTTCTGCTCCAGACCTCCCAGTCCGTTGTCATCCACCCCCACGTAGCCCAGCACCTGCGCAGCCATCTGGTTGTCCGGATAGAACCGCTGAAACTCCTTCTGGACATAAATGCCCTTCAGATTCAAAGCGCGTACGCGGGCCGAAAGATTTGCCGGTAAGCGCCGGGCAATCCAGGCAAACCCACGCGAGGCATTCACACGGGCCATCATCTGCTGGACTGAGGTGTAATTGTCTTCCGGATCCGTATGCACGATTGCAGCCAGTTGCTGCACCACCGCACGCTTGTTCGTCAGTTCAGACGGTACGGCATAAATGGAATCACTGAGCACCGTCGTTGCCAGCTCATGCAGATTGCGATCATAGAGAACGCCTCGTCGCGGAGCAACCTCAAAGGTGTGCTGCTGCTGCCGCTCGGCACGCTCTTCAAACTCGCGATGCCGCACAATCTGGAGCTGAAACAGCCGAACAAAAATCAGTCCCGCCCACACCAGCATGCCCAGACTGATCAGCCAGTAGCGCTTGCGCAGCAGCGGCATCGCAGCTCGCCGGATATTCTGACTGCGGGTTGCGCGTGGGTTGGTCTCCGGCACTTCAGCTGCTCCGCTCGAAACTCGTCTCCAGATCGGTTACGAAATCGCTGTTACAGGGTGAATCTTCGATTCCAGTTCCGCCGCTCCCCGCTTCGGCAGAACACATGCCGCAGGCTCAGCGACCACCCGCCATCGGCACTGCCGGGGCCTGGCTCTGTGCCATCACCGGAGCCGAAGCTGCAATCGTGTCCCCAACGCGCACCACCTGGTCGGGTCGCACCACATCCATCCCCATCTCATGCGCCAGCGCGTCAATCCTTTGGGGCTGCGTCAGCTCCGCATCCGCCAGGCGTAGCTGCCGATTTTGTTCCCGCAGCTGTTCCAGTTGCTGCCGCTTGGCCTCCACGCGATAGCCCAGTTCAATCGAGCTGAAATGCTGCCATCCGTAGATCATCACCAACGTGAAAAACACCACACAGGCTGCCGTAAACAACCGCATCTCGCGCAGCCGTGCCATGTCTGGAGCCTTTACCAGCCGCGAATTGTCAATGCGACGCGGAAAAAAGACTTCGATGGTCGGGCCTCGACGCAGCCGCTGCTGCGCCGCAAACAGACGCGCGTTGTGCTCTTCAATCTGCCGGGGGGTGCTTCGTCCGGCGCCAAAATACTCTGCCACATAGCTCGCCATTAGCTTGCCTCCCGGCTCCATTTCTTCTTCTGCCGCTGCCCGGATTCTCCCCGAACTGCAGCCCTCAACTTTGCACTCCGCGCTCGCGGATTCCGCGCCATTTCCTCTTGCTCAGCCGTCACCGGCTTCTTCGTCAACACATCCCAGATGCCCGCCGCCGCGCCTTCGCGAAAGGCATCCTTCACAATCCTGTCTTCCAGCGAGTGAAAGCTGATGGCCACCATCCGTCCGCCGGGCTTCAGCAGCTTCGGTGCCGCCTTCAGCAGGGTCTCCATCTCTTCCAGCTCACGATTCACATAGATACGAAGCGCCTGAAAGGTGCGGGTCGCTGGATGAATTCGCTCCTTGGAAACTGCCTGGGCGCTTCCGGCCACCACCCTTGCCAAATGGCCAGTACTGGTAATCGGACGCGCCCTGACAATTGCTCTGGCGATTCTCCACGACCTCCTCTCTTCTCCGTATTCGTAAATAAGATTGGCGAGCTGTTTCTCGTCCATCTCATTCACCACCTGTTCGGCGGTTAGCAACTGGCGCGTATCCTGACGCATATCCAGCGGCCCGTCCGCCTGAAAACTGAAGCCTCGCTCCGGCTGATCCAACTGCATGCTGCTGACGCCAAAATCTGCCAGGATCCCATCCACTTGCATCCCCGCCAGCAATTCACCCACTCGACTGAAAGCCTCCCCATGCAGGGTCACCTTCGGCATGGCTTCCCCCAGTTCTTCAGCCAACTCATCCAGCCGCTTCCGCGCCATCTCCAGTGCCTGCGGGTCGCGATCCATACCAATCAAATGCCCTTCTGCACCCAGGCATCGCGCCACCCCACAGGCATGCCCGGCAAAACCCAGCGTGCAATCGACATACACGCCGCCGGGACGCGGAGCAAGAAACTCCATCACCTGCTGATAAAGAACCGGCACATGAGGTAACCTCCGCATGTGCACCCCCTCAGGGGTCAATCAACCCTGCCTTCCACGCCCCGCCATGAAGTCCATCGCCTCTGCCATGGAGATCACAGGAAGCGCATCCGCCGCCGGGCCAGCCTCGGCTTCCACTCGCCGCTGCATCACCTGGTGGTTGGCAATCTTCATGTACCGGCCGGCGCCAAGAATATCCACCTCGCCCACCAGTCCGGCCCGCGTACGCAGCCGCTGCGGAACCAACAGCCGATCCTGGCTGTCGATCTCCACCTGCTGCCCGTAAAAATTCACCTGATCCAGAAACCGCTGCTTCTCCCGGGACTCGTCCGGAATCAGCGCCCACTCGGCTTCCTTCTTTTCCCACTCCGGCAGAGGCCAAATCTCGCCCATCTGCCCATCGAACGAGGTGATGAAAAACTCCGAGCCGTACTGCTTCTGCTGGATCAGCTTCATGAATCCAGCAGGCAGCTTGAAGCGGCCCTTTTCATCGACTTTTGCCTCGTACGATCCGCGAAACATACCGTGCCTCTTGCTTCTGCCCTGGGCTACCAGCCCAGCATCCGGCCAGAATCATGCCACCGTGGCCTGGAAACTGAACTTCATCTTACGTGAAGTCATGAAAAATATCCCACTTTTTGCCAAAAAATTCCACCAAATTCCACGCGCAGAGATTTTCGTTCCACGCATTCCCTTTCGCAAAAGGCGAAACTTTGGCGCAATTCGAGGCTGATTTGGGGCATTCTGCCAAAATCGCCGCTACAGGACGTAGGCGCGATTTATTAGCCACGCTATATGGTGTTTATCTTCCAGGTTCCCCGGAGCTTCAGCGATTGCCCGCAAACCATGCTCAGCGTTGCCGGTTGGCTCGTGTCTGGTGCGCAGCGCGCCTTGCCTGTCGTCGGGCGGGAGCTGTGTTTCTCAGGTGTGCCAGCAGATAAAGAAAGACGGCAAGATTGGCCGCAAACAGCCCTAGCCGGACCCAGGTCACCCGGTGCAGTATCTCCAGAACCTCAAGTGGCAGAAACGAGGCCGTAATAATGGCTGTGAAATATTCCGCCCACAGCTTTTCCAGATACAGGCCAATCCCCTCCAGCAATCCCAGCCCCGCATAGACAAAAACAAAGGCGGTAATCCGCCGCAGCATGGGATCATCCACCGTGGCCGCCTTGTCAAGCAGATAGCTCACCAGTCGGCCATCGGTATTGAATCGCATTTCTGTGACAAAGCCAAGGAAGACATTGGCGATATCGCGATGCATCAGGCGCAGGGCGCCCAGCCCAACACTGATCAGCAGCGTGGCCTGCAGCAGCTTATAAACAGCAATCAGGGTCAGCCATCGATTGTTCGTATGCTGGAGTCGCTTTCGGGTCAATACCTGTTTCTCCTGCTGGCCTGCTGTTCCGGCAAAGCCTGTTTCGCCGTGGCGGCCTTGGCAGGCAAAGCAGTCGCTCGGGGAAGAAGCGCGTTGACGGCACACAAGCGTCCCATTGCAGACTCCGCACTGCGCGCTGCCTTTTCTGCTGCACTGCTATCACGTTAAAGCACCCGAGGCGCTCTCTGCGAATCCTGCCAGAGTTTTCTCCGCGTTCCCCCTGGCCAGGTTCCATTTTACGAATTGCTGGCCCGGCAAAAAATCCGTTGGATTTTCGATTTTTTGCCCTCAAATCCCATCTCGTATACATCCAGTTTGGACCACGGTGCGTTCTGTCAGTGAAGTTCAATTTTCTGGAGGACGACCCATGAATTTTCGACGCATCTCCCTTTGGATTGCAGAAGCACTCTGCGCCATGCTGATTCTTTCCGCCATCCCGGCTCATGCCATGCAGAAGGATCCTGAGGTTGGCGGAGCTGCCATGTTCCCAACCAAAAACATCGTGCAGAACGCCGTGAACTCCAAGGATCACACCACTCTGGTGGCCGCGGTTAAGGCAGCAGGGCTGGTGGAAACGCTGGAGGGTCCCGGACCATTCACCGTCTTTGCTCCCACCAATGAAGCCTTTGACAAGTTGCCTGCGGGTACAGTGCAGACGCTGCTGAAGCCGGAAAACAAATCGCAGCTGGTCAAAATTCTGACCTACCATGTCGTCGCCGGACACCTGTCCACCCATGACCTGATGAAGCAGATCAAAGCTGGCAACGGCAAGGCAATGCTGAAGACAGTCTCCGGTGGCATGCTCACGGCCACCATGGATCACGGCAAAATCATGCTCACCGATGAAAAGGGCGATATGGCAACCATCACCATCGCCAATGTCTATCAGTCGAACGGCGTGATCCAGGTCATCAACACGGTTCTGCTGCCCAACTGAGCAACGCGGTTCGCAAGCTTCCAACCAACGAGCAGACCTCCTCCCAGGGGTCTGCTCGTTTTGCATTCAATGCAAGCTATTCAGGCGCATGGAAGCCAAAGTTCGCCCCTTTGCCTCCTGCAGCAGTAGTCTGGGGAAGAGGTCGTTCGGCATGGCGCTTCATCATCTGCATACCCGTCAGTGGGTACCCTATCCGTTGGAGCTGGTCTTCGCCTTTTTTGCATCCCCCGGCAACCTTCCCCACCTGATGCCGCCCTGGCAGCGCACACGGCTGGAAAGCTCCCGGCTGCAGCCACCACCGCCGCGCCCTGTCGCTGCAGATCCATCCCTGCGCTTTCACAGTACAGCCGCCGGCGCTGGCTCTGAGATGCTGATCAGCTTTCGTCCCATCCCGGGGCTTCCCATCCGGGCACGGTGGTTGGCACTCATCACCGAGTTCGAGTGGTTTCATCACTTCCAGGATGTCCAGGCGCATGGCCCCTTTGCCCACTGGAAGCATCGTCACAGCTTTGCTGCAGAGACTCGCGGCGACATATCCGGAACGCTCATCGAAGATGCGCTGGAATACGCCCTGCCCTTTGGCCTGCTCGGCGGACTGGCCCATTCCCTCTTTGTTCGGCGCCAGATGGAAGCCATTTTTGCCTTGCGACAGGCCCGCCTGGAGCAGATCCTACCCGTGGTTGCTCGGCAGGCAGGACAACGCAGTCCAGCACATACAGATTAGGACGGTCCCCACTTCCAGGAACAGGCCCAAAGAGGAGAGGCTCCCGAAATCTCGGGAGCCTCCTGTCGTTTCCTTACATGCACCAGCGATTAGAAGTGATACGCCAGACCGATGGTGGGGTTGTAAATGTTGTAGTACTGGTTGGTCGATAACGCAGTATCCCCGAAGTTCGGTACCTTGGTCACAAATCCGCGATACTCAGCGCGAATATCGAAGCTCGGACTCAGCTCGTACGCAATGCCGCCGCCATAGAGCAGGGAGATGGTCGTCTCCGACTTCACATCCAGCGTGGTCGTAGCCAGGTTTCGCACGTTGTAAAAGATCAGCGCCGCGCCGCCCAATTCCACAAATGGATTGAACTTGTGATAGGTGAAGTTGTACACATACGCTGCACTGCCTTCCTGCAGCTGGGTGTTCACCGTGTAGTTATACGACGGCGCAACGTAGTGAATATTGTTCTGGACGTACTGGTAGTTGGCTTCAACAGCGCCACGCGGGGTCAACATGAAACGGTAGCTGAACAGTGCACCGTATCCACGCTTTGCGCTGACCTTCACGTCGGTTGTGCTGGTGACATAGGGCTCGATCAGTCCGGTCCCGCTGATGCTGAAATCCTGCCGGCTCTCCTGGGCTCGTGCTACCACCGTGCCAATCATGAGCAGGAGGGCAAAATAGGCGATTTTCTTCATTCGTTCCTGAACCTCGTGACTTCCGTTCTGCCGAGCAGGCGGGCAAGTCGGAATGGCGCCTGTGGACGCGCGCCGCTCTTTGAATTGTAAATGCCCCGGGCGACCCATGAACGGCCATCCGGCATTCATCCTCACTTCGAACGCTCACACAAGCATATCAACGCAACGGGCTGCGATGTTTGTCTCTTGGACGAAACCCTCACTGGAAGGATAGCGCCCACTCAGCGACAATGAATAGAACCCAGGCTGGTCGATCCGTGTACCCTTTTCCTGGGCATGGAATTCACACCGGCAAATCACCGAATCCGCGTCCCGCCCGGAATCCGCGTTCAGCCCGAACAAGACTCAGGAGCCCCTATGACCGCAACTCCGCTCACCGGCAGTCCCGTTTTCCGCAAAGGCTTCCGTTATCCATCCGAAGATTCCGCCTCTTCCAGTCAGCGCTTCTTCGCCTACAATCCGGCAACCGGAGAATCGCTGGAACCTGCCTTCGTCACAGCCACTTCCAGCCATGTCAGCGAAGCTGCCCATCTGGCAAGCCTGGCCGCTCCTGCCCTGGCAGCCTCCAGCGGCAGCAGCCGCGCGCAGTTGCTGCGCGCCATTGCGGACAAGCTTGCCGCGGCGCAGGAGCCAATCACGGCACGCGCACACCTGGAAACAGGGCTGCCCGCAGCACGGCTCACCGGCGAAATGGGCCGCACCACACACCAGCTGCGCCTCTTCGCCGACCTTGTCGCCGAAGGCTCCTGGGTGGATGCCCGCATCGAGGAAGCGCTGCCGGAGCGTAAGCCCCTGCCGCGAGCCGACATTCGCTCCATGCTGCGCCCGATTGGCCCGGTTGTTGTCTTTGGTGCCAGCAACTTTCCGCTTGCCTTCTCCGTAGCCGGAGGTGACACGGCCGCAGCTCTTGCTGCCGGCTGCCCTGTCCTGGTCAAGGCCCATCCGGCTCATCCCGGTACCAGTGAACTGGTGGCCCGCTGCATTGTGGATGCCATCGCAGAGTTGGACTGGCCGGAGGGCACCTTCACCCTGTTGATGGATTCCGGCATCGCAGTCGGCACAGCGCTGGTCCAGCATCCTTCCGTCAAGGCCGTGGCCTTCACCGGCTCCACGGCGGGCGGGCAGGCCTTGATGCGGCTGGCAGCCTCCCGTCCGGAGCCCATTCCCTGTTTTGCCGAGATGGGCAGTGTCAATCCCGTCTTTCTGCTGCCCCACGCCATGCAGGAGCGCGCCGACTCAATTGCCTCCGGACTGGCCGG
>JAKBAG010000109.1 GCA_021809235.1 Acidobacteriota bacterium | reverse complement strand
CGAGAAATGGCTCTACTCGCTGCGCGATGACCAGCGTTTCTGCGGCACAGCCTGTAGGCAAAAAGAACACAGTCAGAGCGAAGCCTTCAAGAAGAAGCGAAGGGAATACATGACTGACTATCGTGAAAAGGGAAATGAGAAACGTGCAAAGAGCAGACCAAGCATCCAGGGAAACCGCAAACGGAGGACATCGTAATGTCGATCTTTCGATACAAAGGCAGCAAGGTTTGGACGATGGATTTTCTCTTCCACGGCCAGCGCATCCGGGAGAGCACGGGAACGCGCTCCAAGACGCTCGCCTTGAAGATTGAGGATAAGCGCCGCCGTGCGCTGGAAGAGGGCGCAGCGGGCATCAGAAAGCAGCACCAGCCCCGTTTGCTTTCCGTTGCGGCGGATGAGTGGCTGGACTTGAAGAAAGCCACGCTCGCTCCGCGTTCCGTGGCGATTGAGAAAGCCAACCTTGCCCATTTGCTCCCGGAGTTAGGCCGCAAGCTGGTGTGCGATATAGACGCGCGGGACGTTGCCCGCTACCAGCAAACGCGCCTCGATGACGAGGCTTCACCAAAGACGGTCAATCTGGAGATCGGGACACTTCGGGCGATTCTGAAACGTTCCGGCCAGTGGGCGCGGTTGCAGCCGGAAGTGAAGATGCTGCCCGCGCGGGACGACGTGGGCCGGGCCATCACAGCGGATGAGGAAACGGCGCTGCTACAGGCTTGCGCCCGGTCCCGCTCCCGCTCTCTGGTTCCATTCGTCACCCTGGCGATTGAGACGGGCGCGCGGTACGGTGTGATTCGGACTCTGCAATGGGGCTGTGTGGACTTTGAGAATCGCTGCCTCAAGTTTGGCAAGGATAAGACGGCGGCTGGCACGGGGCGCATTGTTCCCCTCAGTCAGCGGGCCGTGGCTGCTCTCAACTTTTGGGCGACACACTTCCCGGAGCGCAAGCCGGAGCATTACGTGTTTCCAGCGGAGCGGTACGGCGCGGGCGGGGACAAATTCAGCCCCAAGGCGTACCACGTTGACCCGTCCAAGCCCATCGGCGACATCAAGGAAGCATGGGAAGCGGCCAGAGTTCGGGCAGCAAAAATTCTCAAGGGCGAGACGAAAGAGACGGAACCGGACACTGAGACGGAAGCCAAAGAAGAGATTACGCCCCTTGCTTGCCGGTTCCACGACTTGAGGCACACTGCGGTTTCGCGGATGCTGAATGCGGGAACCCCGATTGCCAAGGTTGCCAAGATCGTAGGCTGGAGTCCGGCCACAATGGTACGCATGGCAGCGCGGTACGGTCACTTTTCACTGAATGAATTGCGGGGAGCGGTGGAGAGCATCAACGGGGCCGGAATTGAAGCACAGTCCCCGGTATTTTCCCCGGTATCGGATGTGAGAACGGAAGCAAAGCGGCCTAACTAATTGATTCTATTGGCTCCTCAGGTAGGACTCGAACCTACAACCCTTCGGTTAACAGCCGAATGCTCTGCCATTGAGCTACTGAGGAATGCCTGTCGTTGAGAGCGACTCTTTCAAAATATCAAAGTGTGTCGATGGCGTCAAAGGGTACTGCCGAGGGTTGGATCGGATGAGTCTTTGGTATGGGTAATTTTGGTTTCCTCTTTACAGCAGTTGCTCCCGAAGTAGAAAGACGGCATCGTGACGGGTGATCTCAAATCCCCTTACACTAGATGGAAGCGCATGGCGAATCCTCGAGGCCGTGCAAGTTTGAAGCTGCAACATCCCCGTGGACTGGCCGACAAAGATAAAGGTCGGAGCGAGTTCGCTGCAGCGTGTAAGGCTTTCAACATCACCGTCTGACATCCCTGAACTGGATTGCGCAGACTGAAGGCGGAATGAAGTGGAAACAGGAATCGAAGTGTTGCCCACGGTTGAGTTAAAGACGACGTGTGACCTTGAACATTATCTGGAAGAATCGGATCCAGTGGCAGCAGATCGCATTCGCGTGGCGCGGGCGAGCCTAGGAAGGCGAGTCGTGGTGCTGGGGCACCACTACCAGCGGGACGAAGTGATTGCATTTGCCGATGTGACCGGAGACAGCTACAAACTGGCACAGGCGGCCACTCGAACGGAAGCAGAATTCATCGTTTTCTGCGGCGTGCATTTCATGGCAGAGAGTGCGGATGTTCTGGCTCGTCGGGACGCAGCGGGCAATGCCCTGCAGCAGGTGATTCTGCCGGATCTGAATGCCGGCTGTTCGATGGCAGACATGGCCGAAATAACCCAGGTGCAAGCCTGCTGGGAGCAACTGGAACGGGCTGACCTGACGCGAGGCTTGATTCCGCTCACGTATATGAATTCGACAGCGGCGATCAAGGCCTTTTGCGGGGAACGTGGCGGGCTGGTCTGCACCTCCTCGAATGCGCAACGAGCGTTTGCATGGGCGATGGAGCGGGGTGAGCGGATTCTCTTTCTGCCGGACCAGCACCTGGGGCGGAACACCGGGATGACGATGGGCCTTGAACCGGGCGAAATGCAAGTATGGGATCCTTGGCTGCCGCAGGGTGGGCTCACCGGCAAAGCACTCCAGCAGGCGCGCATCCTGCTGTGGAAGGGACACTGTTCGGTGCATCAGCGATTTCTGCCGCAGCAAGTGGATCAGGTGCGCAATCGTCACGCTGGAATTCGTGTGATTGTCCATCCGGAGTGTCGCTGGGAGGTATGCAGGAAGGCAGATGCGGTGGGGTCCACAGAGCAGCTGATCCGCATGGTGGAAGAGGCGGAGCCTGGGAGCAGCTTCGCGATTGGGACAGAGATTCACCTGGTAAATCGACTGGCTGTGCGCTTCCGGCAGCAGGGAAAGCGCGTGATGACTCTGGACGAGACTGGTTGCTTGTGCACGACGATGTATCGCATCAGTCCTCAGCATCTTGCCTGGGCCCTGGAGAATCTGGTGGAAGGGCGCGTGGTCAATCGAATCAAGGTACCGGCCGAGGTACGGCACTGGGCCCGTGTTGCGTTGGATCGGATGCTGGAGGTGGGATGAGCGATCCTATGAAGACTTGCAATCCGACTGAAATCACTGCAGCTGGTACCGGCAGTCTTGAGGAGCCGAAACGACGGTTTCTGAGCGCCAAGGCCAATCGAGCCAGCGCTGCCGGGATGACAGAAGAAGAGTGTGAAGCCGCCGAGCGCGAGGCCGAGGAGTGGGCGCGCCGTGTGAATTGCTGCTGAAAAACCCGCCGCTTTGCACCGTGCACAAGCCGATATGTCTGATACCATGAAGCTGATTGCTTCTGCCGGTTCCGCGCTGCAAACCCTGCGCCATCAGCGATAAAAGCGGAACGGACCCTGTGGAACAGCACACGCGAAGGAGATTAAAACTATGCCTCTGGTAACCATGCGTCAACTCCTGGATGAAGCTGCTAAGGGTGGATATGGCGTCGGTGCATTCAATGTCAACAACATGGAGCAGATTCAGGCCATCATGGAAGCGGCGAAGGAAACGAATTCGCCGGTGATCATTCAAGCCAGCCGCGGCGCACGCCAGTACGCACAGGATCGCTATCTTTATCATTTGATGCTGGCCGCTGCTGAGCTGTATCCGGAGATTCCGATTGCCATGCATCAGGATCACGGCAACAGTTTTGAGACTTGCAAGAGCGCCATTGAGCTGGGCTTTACCAGCGTGATGATGGACGGCTCGCTGAAGGCCGATGGCAAGACGCCCACCGATTTCGAGGAAAATGTAGAAGTTACGCGTCGTGTTGTGGAATATGCCCACGAGCGGGGCGTGACGGTGGAAGGCGAGATCGGCGTCCTGGGTGGAATTGAAGATGGGCATGGTGCAGGTGGCACAGGCCTGGAACATGTCACAGACCCGGATCAGGCGGTGGAGTTTGCCGAGCGCACGGGTGTGGATGCTTTGGCGATTGCCATTGGAACCAGCCACGGTGCGTACAAGTTCAGCAAGAAGCCGGATGGCTCCGTGCTGAAGATGGATATCCTGATTGAGATTCACAAGCGTTTGCCGAAGACGCATCTGGTAATGCATGGCAGCTCTTCAGTGCCTAAGGATCTGCAGGAAATTGTGAACCAGTATGGCGGCCACCTGAAGGAGACCTGGGGCGTTCCCGTGGAAGAGATTCAGCTGGGCATTCGGAACGGCGTTCGCAAGATCAATGTTGACACCGATAACCGTCTGGCAATCACAGGTGCAATCCGCAAGGTGTTTGTAGAGTCTCCGGAGAAATTTGATCCGCGTGATTACATGAAGCCGGCCCGGGATGCGATGAAGAAGCTTGTTGCTGAGCGCATGACCCAGTTCGGACAGGCTGGCCATGCAACGGATTATGTCCAGAAGTCGGTTGCCGAGATGGCGCAGGGATACAAGGATGGCTCGCTGAGCACGCAACCGCTTGTGGCTGGTCGCTAAGTCTACGCGTAGCACGAAAACAAAACGGCCACCTCACATGGGGTGGCTGTTTTGTTTTTCGGAATGGATTCGGAGGACGTAAAAAGGAGCGTGCATGGTACATCCAATGGGCTGGTCCCAGGCCTGGAATAATATGTTTCCGCTTCAGGTGCCATGGATTGAAAAGTTGATTCGTCCAGTCATTGTTTATCTTGCACTGGTGGTTTTGTTGCGCCTGTTTGGCAAGCGGGAATTGGCACAGTTAAATCCCTTTGATCTGGTTGTCTTGCTCAGCCTCTCCAACACAGTTCAGAATGCCATAATTGGCAGCGACAATACGGTGACGGGGGGATTATTGGGGGCTGTTGCACTGCTCGGAGTGAACTGGATTGTGGCGCGTATTCTCTTTCGATCCCGCAGGCTGACGCATGCTCTGGAGGGCCGCTCCACAATTCTTGTGCGCCACGGGAGGCTGGACCATGCCGCCCTGCGCCGGGAATCACTCACTGTCGAAGATCTAATTTCCGTATTGCATCGACAGGGATTTGCCAGTCTGGATCAGGTAGCGTTGTGCCAACTGGAGCCGAATGGAACTTTTTTTATCGAAGCAAATCTACCGACGACAGCCGACCGAAACCATGTGGAACTGCTCAGGAAATTGGATGCACTCCAGGAAGAGGTACGCCAGTTGAAGTCATCCACTGTATCCAAAGAGAACTCACCCGGTTCCTAATCCTGAGCTGGTAGCACAAACGTGTTACGGCTGAACTGAACCTTGTCAGCTACAGTATTGAGTAGAAGGCTCCAACACACTCAGGTCAGGAACTGCGCAGGCGGCTCTGCTGCATCATGGACGAAACGATATTGCACTCTGAGGTTCCCGGTCTCGCCAGGCAGGCATTTGCATGGCGAATGATGATCATTGCGGGCTTGCTATTTTTGATTGCCAGCGCTGTCAGTCTCTGGCTGAATGGCCCGGAAGGTTTTTCTCTGTTCTGGCCAACGAACGGCTTGTTGCTGGGTTTTCTACTCATTTCGCCCAAGTATCAATGGCGACTGCTGTTCGCCTTGCAATTCGTAGTCAGTCTGATCGTTCACCTGTTTTTTTATCCCTCCTTGATTCTCTGTCTTCTTTTCTCGCTTGCCAATGTAGCGGAGGTTGGCGTAGCCGTGTTTCCGCTTCGTCGCGTGCTTCCACGCCGGGCAAATCTAACGCATCCCAGTCAGCTGGTTCCATTTATCGGCATGTGTTTGTTTGCCCCACTCGTCTCTGGCCTTGGCATCATCGCCACAGGAGGCATCTGGCAAGCGTCGCTGCGAAGCCCTTACTTCCTGCGTTCCTGGTGGATGGGTGACAGCCTTGGATTGTTTCTGATGACTCCACTGGTGCTGATGACGATCCGTGCAGAAACTCTGGAGCATTTCCATCCACGAAGAATCCCGGCAACACTGTTGACACTCGCATTGGCAGCAACGCCGAATTTTCTCTTGAATTCTCCACAGCGCATTCCGTTACTGTTTCTTGATTTTCCTCTCCTCGTTTTTGTTACCTTCCGTCTGGGACTTTTTGGGGCAGCCCTGGGCGCAATGTTCATGGCCATTCCTTTAACGCACTATGCCCTGGATGCCTCGGGCATGTTCGGCGTGAATGCCTTCCACGAGAAGACCACGCGGCTATTCATCCTGCAGGGATATCTGATGATCCAGCTGGCAATGGTCTATCTGATTTCTCTCTCTCTGATGCGTCAGAAAAAGCTGCGGGACGATCTGCAGAAAAGTGAAGAACGATACCGCAATCTGGCGGATAACTCCTGGGATGTGATCTTGCAGATGGATGCCGCAGGGCGCTGTAGCTATGTGTCCCCTAGCATTCAGGATGCCCTGAACCGAAAACCGGAAGAGATCATCGGAGAATTGGCCTGCACCTACGTTCATCCCGAAGACAAAGAACGCGCCGATGAGATGATGCAAGCCCTCCGCGACGGAGCAGAGCGTCAGCTGATTCAGATTCGCATGGAGCATCAGGACGGCGGGTATCGCTGGATGGAGCTGAAGGCGCGAGCGGTCCGCGACGAAGTTGGCGATGAGATGCGTGAGGTGGTGGCAATCGTTCGCGATGTGACCGCACGTGTGATGCGCGATCAGGAACTGGCTGCCGCTGTACAGCGAGCGGAGAATCTGGCACTGACGGATGAATTGACCAGCCTTGGCAACCGTCGCGGATTTGAAGAAGTACTGGAGCGTGTCTGGGGAAAAACGGTGGAAGAAGGATCGGTCATGGCTGTACTGATGATCGACGCCGACAATTTCAAAACGTTTAATGATATGCATGGCCATCTTGCAGGCGATGAATGCCTGCGGCGTCTTGCCCGCTTGATCAGCCAGTGCATTCGCAGGCCGACGGACTATGCGGCGCGCTATGGCGGTGAGGAGTTTGCCGTGATCCTGCCTGGCGCAGACATGCACACTGCCGAATCCATTGCGGAACGGATTCGATTTTCAGTAGCCAACAGTGAAATTCTGCGCGGCAGTTTGCAGAACCACGCGATGACCGTTTCCATTGGAGTGGCGCAGCGCGTTGCCGCTTCCGGACACTCGCCTCGCGAGCTGATTCGCGCCGCAGATGCTGCGCTCTACGATGCCAAGCGAGCGGGGCGAAACTGTATTCGTAGTCGTCATGGATAACTTGCCACGCCTGCAGGGATAGCTCTTCCTCCGATCAACGAGCAGTACCGGAGTCCTGAGCCTGTGGGGTTGCCTGCGATGCGGGCAGTGCGTAAATTACTTCGTTGGGGCGGGCATAGTGCAGACTTTGCCGTGCTTGAAATTCAATCGTTGCGGGATCATCCTGCAGTCGCTGAATATGACGGCTCAACGTGTCGTTTTCCTGCTTTAATTGCTGGATTTCCTGTGTCAGCTGCTGGTCATGCGCGTGTTTCGTGCTCCATGCGGACAGCCCGTTCTGACCGTAAATCACATCCCAGGCCAGCAGCAGCGCAATCAGAATCAGACCAGCGGAGCCTGCGATCCGTGCTTTGTCCTGAAGCAGTTTTGCTGCTCGTTCCATCCATCGCAAAGTGTCCCGCTCTGCTGCATCCTCCAGGAAGTCCCTGGACTCAGACTCAGGATAACGGGTAGCTGATTTTGCGTTGTCGTGAGTACCCATCATCCGTCGTATCCTCTGCCGATGTACTTATCTCAGGAGCTGAGTACAAAATCCTTGGCAGCGGCGCTCAGAGCTGCCATATCCTCTGCGTTACGGGCTTCCGTGTAGGCACGGACCACCGGTTCGGTGCCGGAAAGCCGGTAGCAAACCCAGGAACCATCCTCCAGTACCAGCTTCAGACCGTCGGTACGAACAACCTGAGTCACCTTTCGGCCACCAAGCTGATCGGGATCACCCTTCAATTTCTCAGTGAATGCTTCCTTGGCCTGCTGGGTCAAGTGAAAGTTCTCACGAACCGGATAGAACGAACCTACTTTGGCAAATAATTCTTGCAGTTGCCGTCCAATCGACTTACCGCGTCGAGCAACCATCTCGGCAACCAGGAGTCCGGCGATAACGCCGTCCTTTTCCGGCACATGCCCGCGGATTGTCAGACCTGCAGACTCCTCACCGCCAATGGTGATCTTGTCGGCAAGGATCAGCTCGCCGATGTACTTAAAACCAACAGGCGTCTCATACAAAGGAAGTTTGTGATGCTCGGCCAGTGCGTTGATCAGGTTGGTTGTAGCCACGGATTTTGCTACCCCGTTGCGCCAGCCGCGGGTTTCCACCAGATAGTCGAATAGCAATGCAATGACGTAATTCGGTTGGATGAAGGTGCCGTCGGCATCCACAATACCGAAACGGTCCGCATCGCCATCGGTGGCGATCACCAGCGATGCACCACTGTCCCGCATCGCTGCCCGGGCATCCTCCAGTAAATGATCGTCCGGCTCCGGAGCATGATTCCCAAAGAGCACATCGCGATAGTCATGGACGGTGGTGACGGGCACTCCATGCGAGGCCAGCAGTTCCGAAGTGTAACCCCGCGCAGCTCCCCAGAATGGATCAAAGACGACTCGCAGCCCGGACTGGGCAATCGCCTGCAGATCCACCAACTCTGCAATGCGGTGCAGATAGGCCGGCTTGGCGTCGTAGGTTTCGAAGGCAGGATGATCGTCTCCAAGGCGGCGGATGCTGGCTGGATTTCCCTGCGCGGCAATGGCTGCCTCAATCTGTTTTGTAACCTCGGGCAGTGCGGGCGCACCGTCATGCGTGGAAAATTTGATTCCGTTGTATTCGGGAGGATTGTGCGAGGCCGTAAAGTTGATGGCGCCAGAGGTCTTCAACGTGCGAACAGCGAAGGCAATGGCTGGCGTAGGCGCTGGGTCCGTGATCACAATCGGCTGGATACCATGTGCCGCCAGGACACGCGCAGCCTCCTCCACAAAACGCTCCCCCAGAAAGCGCGGATCTCGCCCGACAAGCACGCGATGTGGAGCCGGCTGCGACAAAACATAGCTGGCAATGCCTGCCACGGCACGATGCACATTGGCGACGGTAAAGTCTTCGGCGATGATGGATCGCCAGCCTGAAGTTCCGAAGCGGATCACGGTGCTCATCTGTAACTCCCATGCAGGTCGTAAGAGGCGATAACGAAGCACTGTCGACATCATGCGTAACCGCAGTGCACGCGACACAGGCATCATATCCTGCGTTGGGGATATTTTAGAAGTACTCTGCCAATCCCCAGAAGGAATCCATCTCCAGCAAATGCTGTCCTGCGGGTGGTGCGCTCAGCTCGGCATGCTCCAGCACCCAGGTGTCCTTGTGCACCAGGAAGACGGCGTGCAGGCCTGCAGCCAGTGCAGGATTAATATCTGATTTCGGGCTGTTGCCAATCATCCAGGTTTGCCCTGATTGGCACTGATGACGGTCCGTCACAGTGCGGTAAGCAGGAACATCTTTTTCGGGCACAATTTCCACGGCTGAGAAATATTGC